>NZ_JAFMNJ010000073.1:0-3288 GCF_017859255.1 Vulcanococcus sp. DEBay_Sum29NL08_54 | reverse complement strand
GTTCTGACAGGAAGATCGACGGGACAGCTGGCTCCCGCATGCCGCCCCATAGGCGTCGCTCGCTGGCATGGGAGAGGAACAAGCGTTCTTTGGCCCGCGTAATGCCGACGTAGCAAAGGCGCCGCTCCTCCTCCATGGCGGCTGGATCTTCCAGGGATCGATAGCTGGGGAAAAGACCCTGCTCCAGTCCCACCAAGAAGACCACCGGGAATTCCAGACCCTTGCTGGCGTGCAGGGTCATCAAAGTCACCCGGTCCTGCTCGGTGTCCTTGCTGTCGGCATCGCTCGCCAAAGCGGCTGAAGCCAGGAAGTCTTCAAGGGAGCCCTCCTCGTTTTCCTCTTGGTACTGGAGTGCGGCATTGACCAGTTCGTTGAGGTTGCGGCGCCGGTCCTCCGCCTCATCCGTCCCCGCAGCGATCAGCTCAGCGACATAACCGCTTTTCTCCATCGCCAGCTGAACCAACTCCGAGGGAGCCGCCTCTTGGGAGCGATCCTTCAGGTTGTTGATCAACTCACAGAACTGAAGCAGTCCTTTCGCCGAACGACCGCCGAGGGAGCGCACGGCCTCCGGATCGCTGACGACATCCCAAAGCGGAATCCCCAGTTGATTGGCAGCATCCGTCAGCCGTTCAATCGTGGTCTTACCGATACCGCGCTTGGGTGTATTCAGGACCCGCAGCAAGCTCACCGTGTCGGCAGGGTTCACCAACAATTTGAGATACGCGAGCATGTCTTTGATCTCGCGGCGGTCATAGAAGCGCAAGCCACCAACAACCACGTAGGGAATGCCCCAGCGCACCAGGGATTCCTCCATCGCACGGGACTGAGCATTGGTGCGATACAGCACAGCCATATCTCCCCAGCTCAAGTCGGGATGGGCCGCATCCATCATTCGCATGCGGTGAACCACCGCTTCGGCTTCAGCAATCTCGTCATCGCAGCGGGTCAACGTCAGCAGTTCACCTTCACCACGCGTCGGCCTTAAGACCTTGTCGATCCGCTCGCTGTTGTTCGCAATCAGGACATTCGCCGCTTCAAGAATGGTGGCTGTGGAGCGATAGTTCTCCTCCAACTTGACCATGGTCTGGGTGGCCTCATCCGGCGCACCATCACCAAAGTCATCCTGAAAACCCATCAGGATGGTGAAGTCCGCAGCGCGGAAGCTGTAGATGCTCTGGTCGGCATCGCCGACGACAAACACCGAGCGACCCGCCCAGTCGTCAAAGGATTCCGGATCGCGTCCATCCGTGACCAGAAGCTTGATCAGGTCGTACTGGGTGCGGTTGGTGTCCTGGTATTCATCCACCAGAACGTGCCGGAAGCGGCGATGCCAGTAATTGCGGACTTGGTCGTTCTGACGCAGCAACTGCACTGGCAAGAGCAGCAGGTCGTCGAAGTCCAGGGCGTTGTTCGCGGCTAAGGCACGCCGATAGCGGCGATAGGTTTCAGCCATCAACTTGCCCCGTTGCCCGCCCGCGTCGGCCTCGAGCTGCTCCGGCATCCAGCCCTGGTTCTTGGCGTTGCTGATGGCCCAGCGAACCTTCTTGGGCTCAAAGCGTTTGGGGTCGAGCCCCAGCTCCTGGGTGACGATCTCTTTGACCAGGCTCTGGGTATCCCCTTCGTCGTAGATCGAGAACTGCCGAGTCCAGGTGAGCCCCTCTGGATCGCGGAACTTGTCGATGTCAAAGCGCAGCAAGCGCGCAAAGAGGGCGTGGAACGTACCGATCCAGAGGTCCTTGATGACCTCGCGGTAGATCCGCGAACGCAGTTGCCGCTGATCGACAGCCGCCAAGGTGCTCCAGGGCTGTCCGAATTGGCTCTGGGCCAGCTTCTGGGCGAGGAGCAGCTCGAGTCGCTCCTTCATCTCGCGCGCGGCCTTGTTGGTGAAGGTGACCGCCAGCAGCTCAGCCGGATCGACGCCGTGCTGCCCAATCATGTGGGCAATGCGATGGGTCAAGGCGCGGGTCTTACCGCTCCCCGCACCAGCCACCACCAGCAATGGACCTTCGTGGTGGTCCACCGCCTTGCGCTGGGCGTCATTCAGACCCGCCAGAAAGCTCATGAAGCCGCTTGCTGCTGCTCCAGCATCGCTAACTCACGGAAGCTGTCGGAACGTTCCTTCAGTTCGGTGTAGCTGCCGTAGGCCTTAACGCTGCCGTTCTGGAACTCATAGATCCGATCACAGCGCTGAACCGTGCTGAGCCTGTGGGCAATCACGACCGTGGTGCAGCGGCGGCCGATCACCTCAAGCGCTTCAATCACCTCGGACTCCGTACGGTTATCCAAGGCGCTGGTCGCCTCATCCAGCACCAAGAAACTGGCCTGGCGATAGAAGGCACGCGCCAGGGCCAGGCGCTGACGTTGACCACCGGAGAGACGTAAGCCGTTCTCTCCGACCTGGGTGTGAAGGCCATAGGGCAACTCGGCCACAAACTCCTGAAGCTGAGCCGCTTCCAGCGCTTCCCAAACGCGATCGGATTTCACCTGCTCGACCGCCTCACCAAAGGCGACGTTCTCCAGAACGCTGCCATTGAGCAAATTGATTGACTGGGGCACCTGGGCACAGTTGGCCTGCCAGGCCGGCACATCGAGACCTTCCACCGGGATCCCGTCGAGGTCCAAGGCACCGCGGCTGGGATGAAGCAAGCCCAGAAGGATGTTGGCCGTTGTGGTTTTGCCACTTCCGGTGCTCCCGACCAGGGCAATCCTTGAGCCCACTGGGATGGAGAGATTGACGCCCTTCAGCACCCAGTCGTCGGAATGGGGGTAGCGATACCAGACGTCGTGAAGGCGAATCGTGTTGCGCGGGAAGACCCCTGCCGCTGAGGGGACCCCGGGAGTGCGCTGGGTTGGCCTGTCCGCCGGCAAATCAAGCAGTGCCAATGCCCCATCCAGAAGGGGCAGTCCACCACGCAGTTGGGTCAGCGAGCGGAACGCGTCTTGGAGGGGTGGCGTGAGGCGGAGTGCCGCAACGGCGATGGTGGCCAGGAAGGGCAAGATCGCCCTCACCTCGTTCTGATTCCCGCTCAGGAGGGCGGGCATCGCCCCCACCGCGAAAATCATCGTGATTCCAAAGGGCTCGATCAAGCCGCGAGGCAGATCGGGAAGCCACTCAGTCATCCAGGCGTAGCGGCGTGCCCTCTCACCGGACACCTGAAACTGCCGCTCGAAATAGGGCTCAGATCCACTGAGTTGAATATCTCGGATCGATCCCAGGGACTCAAACAGAATGTTCGCAGATTCAGCCTCGAGCCGCATCTTTTGCCGGAAGCCATGGCGGAGCCTGGG
>NZ_JAFMNJ010000072.1:0-3341 GCF_017859255.1 Vulcanococcus sp. DEBay_Sum29NL08_54 | reverse complement strand
AGGCGGCGCTGGCGAGCCGCAGCAACTTCTATGGCTGGGTGCTGCGCGGCGAGGCCCTCTACCAAGCTCTGCAGCGGTTCGGCGTGCCGATCGCCCGTGATGAACAGGCGCTGGCCAGGAGCTGCTGTTTTGAGAGCTTTCCCCACGGCATCACCGTCGCCCTTTCGCCAGAGATTGAGGTCAAGGCGGCGCTGAAGCTGGAGCAACGTTCAGCGCTGCTGGAGCGCTTCGGTCTTGCGCTCGATGGCTTGAGCAGCATCGATTGGATTGATGCGGCGGTCTGTGCCCTGGCCGCCCAGCGCATCGCCAAGGGGGCCGCGGCAGCGATCTACGGCGAACCCGAGGGTGGGTTGCTGGTGTTGCCCGGTCGCACGCGCCACACTGCCGTCAGCACCGAGTGACATGAGGCGATGGATCTGCATGGGATGGAGCTGCTGCTGACTCATTCGGCCCAAGCGCTTCGCCAGTTGCTGGAGTTCCTCTCGCTGATTTCCGTCGCGATTGGCCTGGTGGCCGTTCTCAGTGGGGCGCGCAAGTTGCGGCTGCGGGAGATTCCGCCCCATCTGATCCAACGCGGGCCGGTGACGATGGCCCGGGTGACCTTTGGCTCCTGGGTCGCCCTGGCGCTGGAGTTTCAGCTCGGGGCTGATGTGGTCTTGACCACGATCAGCCGCGAGCCCAATGCCCTGATCCAGCTGGGTGCGGTGGCGTTGATTCGGACCTTCTTGAACTATTTCTTGGCCCTGGAATTGCGCCAGGAGGATCGCCATCAAGCCAGCTAGCCCTGGTCTCCGGCGTGATAGCTGCTGCGCACTAAGGGGCCGGAGCGCACGTCGCTGAAGCCCAGCCCCTTGGCGATGCTCCCGAGTTCCTCGAACTCCTCGGGCGTCCAGTAGCGATCCACCGGGAGATGGGCCAGGGAGGGCCTGAGGTATTGGCCGATGGTCAGCCGCTGGCAGTCCACCGCGCGGAGATCGCGCATCGCCTCGACCACCTCCTCGAAGCCTTCACCCAGACCGAGCATCAGCCCGCTCTTGGTGGGGATCTCTGGCGCTAGCTCGCGGGCGGCTGCCAGAAGGCCGAGGGAGCGGCTGTAGGTGGCCCCACGCCTGACCTCCCCCTGGAGACGCTCCACTGTCTCGAGGTTGTGGTTGAAGCAGACGGGCGCTGCCGAGAGGACCGTCTGCAGCCGTTGGCGTTGGGCCGTGATCGCCTCGGCTTCCTCGCGGTGGCCCCCCCAGAAGTCGGGGGTGAGTACCTCGATGGCGATCAGTGGATTGCGGGCCCGGATGGCGGCCATGGCCCGGGTGAAGAGCGCCGCGCCGTGGTCGCTCTGGTCATCCCTGGCGACGGAGGTCAGGACCACATAGCGCAGTCCCAGGGTCTCGACGGCCTCAGCCACGCGCTCGGCTTCCTGGTCATCGAGGGGCTCCGGTGCCTGCCCCTTGTCCACCTGGCAGAAGGCGCAGCTGCGGGTGCAGATCGATCCCCCCAGCAAGAACGTCGCGGTTCCGGAGGCGTAGCACTCGCCCCGATTGGGGCAGCGGCCCTCCTCGCAGATGGTGTGGAGCCGTTGCTGCTTGACCACGGCCTGGACCGACTCCAGGGCGCTGGCCGCACCAATGGGAGTACGGATCCAGTCGGGCAGGCGCTCCTTGGGTGGGATCTGGCTGTAGCGGCTCATGCGCTCACTCCATCCGCCGCCGCCCCTCGAGGGCCCGCGCCAGGGTGACCTCATCGGCGTACTCCAGTTCGCTGCCCACCGGCAGCCCGTAGGCGATGCGGCTGACCTGGGTGAAGGGTTTGAGCAGGCGGGCCAGATAGAGGCTGGTGGTGTCCCCCTCCACGCTGGGGGTGAGGGCCAGGATCACTTCGCTGATGCCGTCGCGATCCACCCGCTCCACCAGCGGCTGGATGTGCAGCAGCTCTGGGCCGATGCCATCCATGGGCGAGATCAGCCCGCCGAGCACGTGATAGCTCCCCTTGAACTCGCGGGTGCGCTCGAGGGCCAGCAGGTCACGGGAATCGGCGACCACGCAGAGCACCCCGGTGCTGCGTTCTTCGTTGCGGCAGATCTCGCAGAGGGGGTCGGCCGAGAGGTGAAAGCAGCGCTGGCACTGACCCACCTGGCTGCGGGCGGCCAGCAGCGCATCGGCGAACGCCTGGATTTGCTCGCTGGGTTGGTTCAACAGGTGCAGCGCCAGGCGCTGGGCCGTGCGCGGCCCGATGCCGGGAAGCCGCTCGAACTGATCAATCAGCCGTGCCAGGGGTCTGGTGAAGCCGCTCAGATCCCTTGAGGCAACTGGCGTGAATCTAAGAGGAACCGCAAGACCTGCGGCGGCGCGTGAGAATGGCTGCGCTGAAGCGCTGATCAATGGCCGTGCTGACCCGCTGGATCTCCCGAGGACTGCGTTCGTTCCTGGCCCTTGGCCTGGTGCTGGTGCTGGTGAGCTGCAGTGCGGTCGCGGCCGGTCTCAACTCCTTCCAAAGCTCGGATGGGCGCTACGCCTTCCTCTATCCGACGGGCTGGACCCGGGTGCAGGTCACCGAGGGCCCCCAGGTGGTCTTCCACGACCTGATCAATGCCGATGAAACCCTCAGCCTGGTGGTCTCGGATGTGAATGAGACCAACAGCCTGGAGAACCTTGGTAGTGCGGTGGCGGTGGGCGAGAAGCTGCGCCGCGTGGTCATCGCTCCGGACGGCAGCGGCCGCGAAGCTGAACTGGTGGAGGCCTCTGAGCGTGAGGACGGCGGGCGCACCTTTTACGACCTGGAGTACGCCGTTCACCTTCCCGACCGTGATCGCCATGAGCTGGCGACGGTCGTTGTGGACCGCGGCCGGCTCTACACCTTTGCCGCCAGCACCAACGAGATGCGCTGGCCCAAGGTCAAGGGCCTGTTCCACCAGGTGATCACCTCCTTCACCCTGCGGATCTGATCGGGTGTTGATCGTTGGCGGGGGCCTGGCGGGTGGACTGCTGGCCCTCGCCCTGCGGGAGCGCGGCGTTGATGTTTGTCTGATCGCCGGCCAGCAGCCCTCGGCGACGGAGTGGAGCTATGGGGTGATCCCGGGTTGGCCGCTGGGCACCTCAGCGCTTGCGATCCGTGCTGCCAAGGCCGCTGGCCTCTGGCGCGATCTGCAACGCCGCTATGGCGATCTCGGCTGGTCCAGCGCGCGCATCCATCTCCACGGCGGCAAGCCCTGGGCAAGGCTCTTTCCCTTGCCGGGATCCCAGGTGGACACAGCGCGTTTCCATGCCCGCCTTCCTGAGCTGCTCAAGCAGGCCGGGGTCTGCTATGTCGCTGCAGAGGCGCTGAGCCTTGAGCGTCAGCAGGGGGAG
>NZ_JAFMNJ010000034.1:0-15868 GCF_017859255.1 Vulcanococcus sp. DEBay_Sum29NL08_54 | reverse complement strand
GCCAGCGCCTGGTAGGCCAAAGGCTGACGGTGCTCCATGGTCAGCGACCAAAGACCACTGCCGAGATCCTGCAGTGCGGCGAGCAGGGCCGCCGTGTCTCCGTCGTTGAGCCATTGAGCCTTCAACGCCGGGAGCTGATCCTGCAGGGACTCAATCGGAACCGTGACCAACAGCAAACTCTGTTCTCCCGCGGCGCGACGCAACTCGCCCTGGTCACTGCGCTGCCAGACCCGAACCAAGAGATCCAGCGCCTGCTCACGTCCGACCTCGCCGGGATCAGCCCCAGCGGGCAGGGCCTCGCGCAGCGACTTGCCCTGCAGAGGCATCGCTCTCTGCCCGCCCTGCTCCAGCAAAGCCAGAACGATCAAATAGGGGGCATCAGCCATGAGACGCAGAAGCGACAGCGCCTCCACCCTGCCCGGTCAGAGGAACCCCTGGGAAGCCGGAGTGCGTTGCTGCTGGATCGGAGCGCGGGGATTCCAGGCGGCGAAGAACGCCGCCAAGGCAACCAGGGCGATCAAGCCAACGCGCCAGGGTTGACGGGACATGCCCGAGAGCCTGGGCATTGGCCCCCGTCCCCGCTGGGCGACGCCATCGAGGGGCGTGCCACACCTCCCGCAGACCATCCGGCCTCCCAAGCTTCGGTCGGATTTCACCGACCAACTGCCGCAGCGGGGGCACCCCATCGAGCCAAGGACCGTTCAACTCAGCCCATGTTGACCAGGAAGCCGCCACTGGGCCAGGCCACCCCCACGCCCTCGGGCCGCTAGCCAACCGGAGGCATCGCGGCCAATCAAGGCAAAGAACGGCGTCCGCTGGGGAGCCGGAGCCGGCAAGGCACGCTCCCACCACTGCCGCCCAGCGACCCTCAAACCCATCCGCAGAAATTGGAACTGCAGCAGAGGACGGCGCCCCTTGAGGGCTCCAGGACCTTCAAAAAACAGTTCAACGGCGCCCAGCCGCACGCTGTTGCGCAGCTGCAACGCGCCGGCCTCCTCACGGATCTCCAGCTGAGCCGCCAGTCCCCGCAACAGCACCCCTGAGAACTGGGACGCCTGGAGTCGCCCCTTCGGCCAGACCTGCTCCAACTGCCAGCAACCGACCAGATCAGCGGCCTGAAGGCCCGTTCCCTCCGATCGGGCTCGCCCCTCGAGGGCAAGCAACGCCTCGGCCGTGATGGATTGATCAATCCCTTCCGCCACGACAGCCCAAGCAAAGACCCAGCATGGTCAGGCTCTGGTCGATTCCGTTGCCCTCCTCGCTCCCGCGCACTGATCTCGCCATCGTCGGCGCAGGAGTCTCGGGCTGTGCGCTGGCGGCCTCGCTGCGCCGGCGCGGCTGGCGCGGATCCATCGAACTCCTGGAAATCGGGCGCGGTCCCGGGGGCCGAGCGGCCACCCGCTACTCGCGCCAAGACCCGGACCTACGGATCAACCATGGGGCCCCGCTCTTCAACATCCGAGCCCAGACGCCGCCAGAGCTGCTTCAGGCACTCGAGCAACGGGAGGTCATCAGCCCCTTCCGCGGATCCATTCAGAGCCTCGATGGGCAACGGTCACTGGGCCCTGCCATTGACGATGGCTTCAGCGACGGGCAGCTCTGGCAGGGCCGCGGAGGAATGGATGCCCTCGCCGCTGGACTGCTGGAGCTGGCCGAGGCAGAGGGCGGAGTCCTGAGCAGGCGCTTTGGAACCCTTGTGCGCCACCTGAGGCCCGAACGCTCCAAAACCGGTCTGCGCTGGACTTTGGAAAACAGCAGCGGGGAAGCCTTGGTCGAGGCCCGCTGGCTGGTCCTCAGCGGAACACTGCTGGCCCATCCCCGCTGTCAGCAGGTCTTTGGCTGGGACGGTATTCCGCTAGAGCAAGCAGCCGAAAGCCTGGCTGATCCCCAGCTCAACGCTGCGCAGTCCCAGCTGGCTTCGATCGAGGGCCAGGCCAGCTGCAATCTGTTGCTAACCCTTCCGCCGGAGCAGGCCAGCGCCTGGTTGGCACTGCCCTGGCAAGTTCTGCAATGCACCCCCTCGGCCCAGGAGCGTTGGGGACTGCGACGCATCAGCATCCAACCCCTGGCCGGCGGGCGCTGTGCCGTGGTCGCTGAATCCAGTCCCGCCTTCGCCGCGGCCCATCTCCATGTCTACGGATCGCGCTCATCGGCCGCTCAACTGCTCGGCGCCAAGCCGGATCCCTCGGATGAGAAGCGGGTGCTGGATGCCCTGACCCAGGCCCTGACGGATCTCAGCGGACAAACCCTGGGTGACGCACCAAGGCAACTGATGCGTTGGGGAGCCGCCTTCCCGCTGGCTCCAGGACTGGACCCCGGCCACAGCTGCTGCCCGGAAAGTGCCATCGGCTTCTGCGGGGACAGCCTCGCTGGGGACGGCTTTGGCCGGATCGAGGGCGCTCTATTGAGTGCCGAAGACCTGGCCACACAACTGATGAAGCAGCTCTAGGGCTTAGGCCGCGACGGACGAGCGGCGGCGCGCGGAGCTCACCGGCATGGTCAGGTGACGCTTGGCCTGCCAGACCGACTGGGCGGCATCAAACAGGGTGTTCTGCACATCCCAGACGAAACGCTGAACCCGAACCTGGGACTCACGCCGCTGCGGCAGCAAGTCTGAGAAGGCTGCCGCGTGGCAGAGATCGACAAGCATCGCCACTTCTTCGCGGCTCATCGTGATCTGGACGTTGTCCTCAGACCGGTGCGTGACCTGCATCGCCCCTTTAACCGAAGAAAACCAACCTACGCCGATTACCGCTGATCAAACAGAAATCAAGGGGCGCTTAAGCATTGAGAACAGAAAACGCAACTCTCAGGCCGACTGGAGCTGATCCAGCTGGGCCTGAAGTCGTTGCTTGAGACGGTTTTGAACCAAGGCGCACAGGTCATCGACCAAATCGCCCTCCGCCTGCCAGATCGTTCGAGTCCCCTCACGCTCACAGCGGACCAGGCCCGCGCGCTGCAACTGACCGAGCTGCCGGCTGATGTGGGACTGGGAAAAACCGGTGGCCTCAATCAAGGCCGCGACATCAATGGGCCCCTGCTTGAGATGGCAGAGCAGCTGAAGCCGCGCCGGCTCACTCAGCAGCCGAAAGAACTGGCTGTACTCCTCCAGCAACTCCTGGGAGGGCATTGCACCTGCGGCGCCCATTGCAATGCTGTATGACGATAAACGCATTATGCCTGGCCTCGCCAATGAATCAGGAGTTCTGGGATCAGCGCTTCCGCGAGAGCCACTACGCCTACGGCACCGAGCCCAACGACTTCCTGAGAGCCAAGGCGGCCTCCCTCTCCCCTGGAGACGCCCTCTGCCTGGCGGAAGGGGGAGGGCGAAACGCCGTCCACCTGGCCAAACAGGGGCACCGCGTCACCGCCCAAGACCTCAGCCCCGTCGGCCTGGAAATGGCCCAACAGCTCGCCGAGACCCAGGGAGTGACGCTGCACTGCCGCTGCGGGGACCTGCGCGACTTCAGCCCCGAGCCCGAGAGCGTCGACCTGATCGTCGCCATCTGGATGCACCTCGAACCCGAACTCCGGGCCCTGGTGCACCGGCGCGCCGTTGCAGCGCTCAAACCTGGAGGGCACCTGATCCTTGAGGCCTACAACCCGGCGCAACTCAACCGAGGAACCGGCGGGCCGCCCAACCCGGAGCTGCTGATCACAGCGGCGCAGCTGGAAGCGGAACTCCAAGGACTGACCTGGCTCGAGCTCCAGGAAACCGAACGCTGGATCGAGGAAGGCCCGCTCCACCAGGGGCAGAGCGCCGTGGTTCAGGCCTTTGGCCAAAAACGGGGCGCGTGATCACAAAGGCTTTATGCGTGTATAGTCATACAAGCCTGAAGCGGAGTCCATGGCCTCCATCGCGCCCTCCCCGGTCGCGCTCTCTGATGCAGCCGGTGGGCAACCCCTGCTGCATCGCCAACTCTTCGACGCGACAACGGGGACCTACACCTATCTGCTGGCCGATGTCACCTCCGGCGAGGGCGTGATCATCGATCCGGTGTTTGAACAACACGACCGAGATCTCTCCTTCATTCGCGAGCTGGGAATCCAGCTGGTCGCCAGCCTCGATACCCACGCCCACGCGGATCACGTCACCGGCAGCTGGCTGATGCAGCAAGCCACCGGCTGCGCCATTGGCCTCGCCCAGTCCGCCCGCGCCCAAAACGTCACCCTGCCCCTCGAGCACGGGGACCACGTGGCCTTTGGCAGCCGCCACCTGCAGGTGCGCAGCACCCCGGGGCATACCGATGGGTGTGTCACCTACGTCCTGGACGACCAATCCGCCGCCTTCACCGGCGACGCCCTCTTGGTTCGCGGCTGCGGGCGCTGCGACTTCCAGCAGGGTGACCCCCACACCCTCTGGCGCTCCATCACCGAGCAGATCTTCAGCCTGCCCAACAGCTGCCTGCTCTACCCAGGCCACGACTACACCGGCCGAACCCTCACCTCAGTGGCCGAGGAGAAAGCCTTCAACGCGCGCCTCGGCGGTGGTGCCGATGAACGGGACTTCGTGGGTCACATGACCAACATGAAGCTGCCCCACCCGGGCAAGATCGCCATCGCCCTTCCCGGGAACATGCGCTCGGGTCAGCCCCGCGACGAGCAACCCGCTCAGCACTGGGCACCGGTTCAGCGCAGCTTCGCAGGGCTCCCCGAGCTGCCCCCCAGCTGGCTGGCGGAACATCGCAACGCGGTGACCGTGCTGGATGTCCGCTCGGAGGACGAAGTCGAGGGCCCCGATGGCCGGATCGAAACCAGCCTGCACATTCCCCTGCAGGACCTGGAGCAGCGCCAAGCAGAGCTGCCCAGCGACCGTCCCCTCGTTGTGGTCTGCCATGCGGGGAGCCGATCCGCCTTGGCCACCCAACAGCTCCTGAAGGCCGGCTTCGATCGCGTCGCGAATCTGCGCGGCGGGCTCCTGCGCTGGAGCGATGAGGGCTACCCACTCGTGGGCTCCATCCACCACTAATCACCCCACCCACTCCCATGACCCACACCCAACCGATCAGCGCCCACGACCTGGCCGATCAACTCGCCGCCAAGCGCATCAGCGTGATTGATGTGCGTGAACCGATGGAGTTCGCCAGCGGTCACATCGCCGGCAGCCTGAACGTGCCACTCAACCGCCTGATGCAGGCGGATCTTCCCCAGGGCCCCCTGGTGCTGGTCTGCCAAAGCGGCAACCGCAGCAACCGCGCCCTCGGACAACTCATGGCCCAGGGGCACCCCCACCCGCTCAGTGAGCTGCAGGGTGGACTCCCCACCTGGCAGGGGGCCGGCTTCCCGGTGCGCAAACTCAAAAACGCACCCCTGCCCCTGATGCGTCAGGTGCAAATTGCCGCCGGTTCACTGGTGCTGCTGGGCCTGATCCTCAGCAACACCGTCGCCCCCGGCTGGATTGCGCTGACCTGGTTCGTTGGCGCTGGCCTGACCTTTGCCGGCGTCAGCGGCTTCTGTGGCATGGCCCGCCTGCTGGCCGTCATGCCCTGGAACCGGGTCTCCCTGTGATCAGCCTGATCCTGCTGGGACTGGGGGGCGGCCTGATCGGCTTTCTGCTCTCCGTCCTCGGGGCAGGGGGCTCCATCCTGCTGCTGCCTCTCTTGGTCAGCGGCGCCGCTCTGCCGACCAAGGAGGCCGTGCCGCTCTCCTTGATCGTCGTGATGATCCTGGCGCTGGCCAACCTGGGGCCCTACCTCCGCCGCGGCCAGTTCGCACCCAGGCCCGCCCTACTGCTGGGACTCCCGGCCCTCGCCGGCAGCTGGATCGGCGGGAGCTGGGTCAAGGCCGGACTGATCCCTGAGGCGGTTCAACTCAGCGTCTTTGCCGCCGCCGCCGTCCTGGCCTCCTGGCTGCTCCTACGTCCAGCCCCGGCAGGCGGCCGCGCGGCGTCCGAAGCTCTGCTGCTGCCGCAGGGTCTGTTGGTGGGTCTGCTGACGGGCATCGCCGGCGTCGGCGGAGGGTTCGCCATCGTTCCGGCCCTGGTGCTGTTGGCCGGTCTACCGATGGCCCTCGCCAGCGGCACCAGCCTGCTGCTGATCGCCGTCAATGCGTTGGTGGCCTTGGCTGCCCTGGGCCACTGGCCGCAGGCCAGCCTTCCTCTTCTTCTTCCGCTGCTAGCTGGCGGAGCCGCGGGCGCGGTAGCCGGCCAATGGCTGGCTCCTCACCTCAGCGATCGCCATCTACGGCGGGGCTTCTCCTTATTACTGATTGCCTCAGCCGTCCTGACCGGCGCAGAGGCCTGGAAACGTCAGGCACCCGCTGCATCCGTATCCCCTCGGGCCGACCTGATCCGTCCAGGGACCTAGTCCCGGCCGCAGCGACACTTACCGCCCTTCCACTTCGAGCACTTCTTCTGCTTGCAGCCCTTCTTTTTGGCGCAGGCCTGGAGCCTGCCCTCAGGCTGGACAGGCAGATCCGAGGAGGGGCCAGTGGATGGGGCCATCAGGGTCGAACCGGGCAGGATCGCAATGCAGTCATCTTATTGCAATCGATTCTCTTTTGCGCAAGCGAGTTGATTGTCAGCATTGATTTGCGCCGGCCCAGCAGAGCCCGTAGCTTGCGGCCAACTCCCCACGGCAGGCCATGACTCAATCGATCGCCCGCGGCCCCGCCGGGCGGGCCGTGGCCCAACCAATGGCCCCCGATCTACTCGGGGCCCTTCAGGAGCACCTGACCATGGAGCGCCAGGCCAGCGCGGCCTACTGGGCCCTGGCCATCTGGTTCGCCGAACGCGGGCTGCGGGGCTTCAGCAGCTTCTTGAAACAGGAGTCCAGCGAGGAGCAGCACCACGCCGGCCTGTTCGCGGATTACCTGATTGCCCGGGGCCAGGCGGTCACGCTGGAACCCCTCACAGCACCGCGCCAGAACTGGACCAGCATCGAAGAGGTCTTCCAAGGCATCTTCCAGATGGAGGCCGAGGTCACCACCTCCCTGCATCAGCTCTATGCCATGGCCGAGCGCAGCGGCGATGTGCGCACGACCGTCTTCCTCGATCCCCTCGTGCAGAGCCAGATCGACTCAGAAAACCAAGCCGCACATCTGCTGGATCGCATCAGCTTCTCCCATTCCGACCCAGCCGCCCTGCTGGTGATCGACGGAGAACTGACCGCCGGCCAAAGCGCACCGGCCTCCGTCGCCTAAGAACTGGGCAGGGGCCGCCTGCAGAGCTCCTGAAACAGAGACAACGTCAAGCGATCAACCACCACGGGCGCGGACTGCAGCCACTGGCCCAGTCGCCTGAGCTCAGCCAAGCGCGAAAACAGCTGCTCCGATTCCCGCTGCAAGCGCCGGCACAGAGCAGGGTTTTGACAGCGTGCCTGGTCTGCATCGATGCGAACCAAACGCGACCGCAACCCTTCCGCCTCCCGGCAGAGACAGCCCAGGGCATCCACCGAGACGCTGGCCTCACAAGGGCACTGCATCGATCAGAACCCCCCAGCCAGAGGAGCGGAATCCACCAGGGCTGGAGCCAGGCGGAAGCCAGCCTCACCCAATGGCGCCTCCAGCAGCTCGGCCTGACGGAACTTCGAGATCATCCGGGTGGTGGTCACCCGGGTCGCACCGATCAACTCACCGATCCGGTCATGGGTCAGGCGGAAAGGGAGATCGCACCAATCGCCGCAGCGGCGACCCAGGCGATGGACCAAGAGGCTCAAGAGAGCATGCAACCGCTGCTCAGCCGTGCCCAGGTGGCGAATGCGCAGCAGCTGCAGGGTCCACTCATTGACCGGGTCAAAGCCGCCAGCCCCCACAGCCTTGGCATCGCTGCTGAAGACCAACGGAGTCAAGGCCTCCACGCACACACCCTCACTGCAGAGCCGATCGGTGCGGAGCTGATCGCCGGGCTGGAGGAAGGCCAGGGTCATCCCCTCGGTCTCCTCACAGGGGCAATAGACGCGAGCCATGCCCTCGAGCACCTCGATGCAGCTGCCACCGGTATGCAAAGCAGGATCGAGCAAGACGGTTTGCCCGACCGGCATCCGCACGGCACTGGCAGGGGCGTCAGGGAGAAAGCGGAAGGACATGACCCCCGAAAACGGGCTAGTTGCGAATGCGTCGCAAGATAAACAAGAAACCCCTCCTTTTGCAAGCGATTCTCAATAGCAGTTTCTAGCTGCAAATGGAGCGCGGACCGGCGCAACAAAAAAGCCAGCCGCGCAGGGCGGCTGGCCGGGGTCCTTGCAGGCTTGCGCCAGGGCGTCAGCGCCAACCGCTGGACTGCATCAAGGCCACCGCCGCCTTGTTCTTGGCACCCATCTGCTGGGCCGAGACCCCATCGGCCTTGAAGGTTCCCAGGCGCTTGAGCACCGCGTTATTGCCAAAGCCCCGCAGCGGATATTCGTTGTTGGCTTCGGCGTAACCGCGACCTCCACTAGGTGACGCCAAGAACTCGATCAGCTTCAGCGCCGCCTCAGGGTTCTTCGCGGTTTTGACCACCCCGGCACCGGTGATGTTCACGTGGGCGGGATTGGGGAAGAGGACCTTGACCCGGTTGGCCAACTGCTGGTCGGACGAGCCGTTACCGCCAGCCAGCATCCGGGCGACGTAATAGGAGTTGACCAGACCAACGCCGCACTGGCCATTGGCGACGGCGCGAATCAGGGGGGTGTCGGAACTGAAGTAGGGCTGCGTCACGTTGGCGGTCATGGCCTTCACCCATGCCGCGGCCTGTTGATCGCCGCGCAGGATCATCTGGTCAGCGACCAGCGATTGGTTGTAGACGCTCTTGCGGTTGCGCAGGCACAGCTGGCCTTTCAGGGCCGGATTCGCCAGATCGGCATAGGTGCGAATGCTGCCCGGGTTCACCGCCTTGGGGTTCACCACCACAACGCGAACCCGCCGCGTCAGGCCAAACCAAAGGCCCTTGGAGTCCCGCAGGTTCGCGGGGACATCGCGGCTGAGCGAGGCCGAGCGACTGGGGCGAAACAGCCCCGCGTCCGCAGCCTTGTCCAGACGCGCCGCATCGGCCAGCACCAGAACATCGGCTGGGCTGTTGGCCCCTTCGCGTTTGATGCGCTCGATCAAGGCGTCATCCTTGGCCTCGAGCAGGCGAACCTTGATCCCCGTCTTCTGGGTGAATTGCTTGTAGAGCGCCTTGTCGGTGTTGTAGTGGCGGCCCGAATAGACGCCAATCTCCTGACTGTTGGCCTTCGCCAGGGAAGTCAGAACAGCCGCCCCAGCCGTGACGCCGAGCAGGGCAGCCGCTGCCAAGCGCTCAGGTGCGATGCAGGAACGAAGACGCTGAAACGCCAAGACCGGATCAAGTAGCACTGGCGGAACTATGCCCAGGCCCGATCCCTTCTGGAGAGGGGGTGATCATTGGCCACCCGCGTCTGTGACATTCATTACATCCCTGCCCCGTAGGCTTTGCGCCGCAGCCTCAGGCAAAGCATTGGCACGGGGACAACTGCCACAGCGAAGCCTGCTGGGCGCCGGGGTCCTGCTGGTTTGTGCAGCAGCCCTCGCCCCGGTCCTGGGTCTGACCTGGTTTGCCCTCAGCGGCGGCGGCATCGAGAGTTGGGGCCTTGGCGATGAAGGTCCGGTTCAGGTGCGCAACACCCTGGCCCTGGTGCTCCTGGTCGGGGCGCTGGCCGCCGCACTGGGCACCGGAACGGGCTGGCTGACGGCCCGCTGTGAGTTCCCCGGACGCCGCTGGCTGCGGGTGGCGCAGCTTCTGCCCCTGGCCACGCCGAGCTATCTACTGGCGGCCACCTTGATCGACCTGGGCAGTCGCTTTGGCCAGCGCATCTATGGCTTCAACCCCACCCTGGCGGTGATGGTGCTGAGCACCTACAGCTATGTCTTCCTGCTCTCGACCGAGAGCTTCTCGGTCAGTGGCAAGCGGCAGCTAGAGGCCTGCCGCAGCCTCGGAGTCGGCCCCTGGGGCAGCTTTTGGCGCGTAGCCCTGCCCATGGCCCTGCCCTCGATTGGAGCCGGGGTGGCGCTCACCGGCATGGAGGTGGTGAACGAGCTGGGAGCCGTGCAACTGCTCGGGGTCCCGACCCTCTCCTCCGGGATCCTGATGCGCTGGCAGCAAGAGGGGGATCCCCAAGCCGCTGTCGCTCTGGCCCTGATGGCCCTGGTGATCGTGGGCCTCCTGGTCGGAGCGGAGCGCACCCTGCGGCGCCGTAGCCGCTGCTGGACCATCAGCGGCGGCGGCGAGCCCGAACAGCGCTGGCGGCTTCAGGGGCATCAGCGCTGGCTCAGTCAATTGTTTTGCCTGGCCCCTCCCCTGCTGAGCCTTGGCCTGCCCTTGGTTTGGGCCCTGCTGAGTTGGGACCAACTCCAGAGCGAAGACAGCGCGGAATTGCTCGAGCTGGGTCTGCGTTCCTTTGGTCTGGCCCTGGTGGCCGCTGTCCTAACGGTGGTCGTCAGCCTGGTGCTCTCCATTGCCAAACGCTGGATTCCCAATGCCGGCATTCGGCGCCTGAGCTTTGCCGCTGGCCTGGGCTACGCCATTCCGGGCACCGTTCTGGCCCTCGCCCTGATGCTGATCGGTGGCCCCTTGGCCCTGGCCCCTCTGCTGCTGCTGGTCTGGGGCTACGTCGATCGCTTCCTAGCCGTCTCCAAAGGCGGCCTCGACGCGGCCCTGGAGCGCATTCCCCCGAGCATCGATGAGGCCGCCACCTCCCTGGGCCAGAGCTGGGGGGGCGTGCTGCAGCGCATCCATCTCCCCCTGCTGCGGGGACCGCTGCTGATGGGGAGCCTGCTGGTCTTTGTCGACACAGTGAAGGAACTGCCGCTGACCTTTGCGCTCAGGCCCTTTGACTTCGACACCCTGGCCGTTCGCGTCTATCAGTACGCCAGCGATGAGCGAGTCGGGGCGGCCCTGATCCCAGCCCTGCTGATCTTGAGCATGGGCCTGATCGCCGCCGCCGCCTTGATCCCGAGCCTGGATCGACTGGAGCAGCGCTAGCGGCGAGCGACCACGCCCTGATCGATCAGCTTTCCGTCACGATCCCAAGCCCGCACGGTCAGGCTGTTGGGCCCAGCCTCCAGTTCCGCAAAGCTGTAAACGCTCACGGCCTTCGCCGATTGCGGCTTGGCGATCACGGGGCGGAGATAGGCCCCTCCGCCTCCAACGATCAGGTAGGTGATGCCGTCGATCGGCTTGCTGCGCTCGTAGTGGTGTTCATGGCCATTGATGTAGAGCTGCACCCCATGGCGCTGCATCAAGGAGCTCAACTTGCCCCGTAGGCCGGGGTTGTTGCCGTAGAGACCGGAGGAGTAGATCGGGTGATGGCCCACCACCACTTTCCAGGGGGCCTGGCTCTTGGCCAAGGCGGACCGCAGCCAGGACAACTGGGACGTCCAGGGCGCATTGCCGTTGGTGTCCAGCATGAAAAATTCGACCTCGCCGCGGCGGACGCTGTAGAAGCGCCCCTTCATGCCATAGGGCTTGTAGGCCACCTGGGGATCGCCATTGGCCGTGCGGATGTCGTGGTTGCCCAGGACCGCGTGGAAGGGGACTTTGGCCGCCAGCAGCTCGGCGTAGGGAGTCAGGAACGTCGACTGAACCTTGCGGATGTCTCCTGAGGGGTAGATGTTGTCCCCAGCCAGCAGCACCAGGTCCACGGGCTTCCGGCGATGCACCGCAGCCATTTGGGTCCCAACGGCCCGCTGATGGACGTTGCCGCTGCCCACATCGCCCACCGCTAAAAAGCGGGTGGTGCTCAGGGGAGGTGGACTCGCCACCTGGGCCCAACTGTGTCCAGCAGCAACGGTGGCCGTGGCCGCTCCAGCCATGAGCAGCAGCAGCGCGCGACGGTGCATGGCTGGGATCGAGCAAGGTCTCCCCAGGTTGACGCAATCAGGCCGCCGGCCGCTACCGCCGGCTGTGCTTTTTGGCGCACCCCGTCGCATCCTTTGCCGCAGCACCGTCCTCAGCTGGGGCCAGCCTTGGCGGAGCGACACAAACAACATGCTCCGGATCTTTGGAGATCGCCAAAGCCTCTTGGCCGCCCTGAGTTGTCACTGGTCCTATGAGCTAATCCAGCTGGATCAACCCTTCCAGCAGCGCTCCAAGACGACTTGGGGGTGCCCCGTCGCAACCAAGAAAAAACCGTTGCAGATAAAAGAGTCTGCTCTTGGAAACGCAAGCTCCCAGTGATCAGTGAGCCAGGTGTGAGCGCAGGGTTTCGCTGCAACGGTTGCGCTGAGGGCTGATGCAGTGGTGCTGGGCATGGCCGCTGCGCTCAAGGAAGGGGAGTTTGCTGAAGCGGAGGACATCGTCGGTGGATCCAATCCAACCCGCCGCGGCCAAGATCTAATGAGAGAGTCAACCTGGCGAAAACTGGACGAACGATCAAGACGCGAGCGTGAGCGGCAGATCGAGGCGACCGAATTTGCAGAAGCGATGCAAGGTCGCAAGTCCTGGACGACAGCCCACTACCAAGCAGTTTTCGAATACCTGGAGAAGCATTCGCATTGATGGCAACTGTGTGGAGATTGAGACTGCAGTCGATGTATTGAAGGACTAACCACCCGCAAGGATGAGAACGGGCTGGATTGCCATCAGCCAGTGGTTGATCCAAGTCATCAGGACTATCTTGAGGTCACAGCAAAAGCTGCGTGCGTTCATATCCCATTCCAGATTCAGTTCATGCCACACACACATTCCAAGCTGCGGCCAGAGAACACAACCGCAAGCCAGACAAAGCAGCCAAACAAAAGCGTCGACACCAGCCGTCATCAGCAGCGGCCACAGGCCAGCCCCAGACCAAGCTGCCCTCCGAGCTGGGATGACTTATTGGGACAACGTTGAGCGCCAATCGTCCAATCAGGCTTAACTCAAGCCATGGATAAGCGTTGGCTCGATCTCCGTTGGCCGGTCACCGTGCTCCTGCTTGGGGCCATGGGTTTTGTGCTGCTGGCACGAAGCAGCCGGCACCCGATTCAACTCCGCTTGGAGGTGAGCTTCAGCAAGCCGGTGACCGTCGGGGGGACCTTGCAACATGACCTCGTCATGGAGAAGCCGGTGCTGGTCCGCATGAGGGAGACTGTGCCGATTCAGCTCAGGATGAGTCATCCCAAACCGATCAACGTCGAGATCAGCGAGAAAAAACCGATGCAGGTCCGCGTGGGAGAAGAGAAACCGATGGAGGTTCAAGTTCAACCCGAAGGGTCTGTGAAAGTCCGGCTGGGTCTCTAGGCGCTAAAGCCAGCTTTGAAAACCGTGGATAGTTTGAAGTCAGCACCCGCTGGCCGATGGCTCCCGAACGCTTTTTTCTCGAGCTGACCCCTCCGTCTGAATTGCTCAGATCCGCGCCCCATGTGGTGATCGTTGGCGGTGGGTTTGCCGGGCTGCGGGCGGCCCATGTCCTGGCGGGGAAGACCGTTCGCGTCACCCTGATCGACAGGCGCAACTTCAACCTGTTCCAGCCCCTGCTCTATCAGGTGGCCTCTGGCCTGGTCTCCCAAACCGATGTGGCCTCCCCCCTGCGGGTGATGTTGGGGGAATCCGAAAACATCCAGATCCTGATGGGGGAAGTGGATGACATCAATACCAAGGACAAGGAGGTGGTCTTCAACAACCGCCGCTACCGCTACGACCATCTCGTTCTGGCCGCAGGAGCGACCAGCAGCTACTTCGGCCATGACGAATGGCGCAGCGAGGCCATTCCGATGAAGACCCTGGAGGATGCCTACGCCATCCGCCGCAAAGTCTTGAACTCCCTCGAGGAGGCCGAGCAAACCCCCGACCCAGAACGCCGCAAGTGGCTGCAATCCGTGGTGGTGATCGGAGGAGGTCCAACCGGCTGCGAACTGGCCGCATCCCTCAACGATCTGATGCGGCACACCCTGGAGCGGGATTTCATGCAGATCGATCCCACCCACTGCAAGGTCACGCTGGTGGATCCAGGCGATCGGGTCCTGCGGGCCATGGATCCGCAGCTCTCAGCCTCGGCTGGCGATCACCTCAAAGCCAAGGGGGTCGAGCTCCTGCTGGGGGGACGTGTCAAGGACATCAGCGAGGGCAAGGTCGTCATCACCACCAAAGATGGCGAAGTCACCCTGGAGGCCAACACCATCTGCTGGACGGCCGGTGTCGCCGCCTCCCCCCTCGGGAAGCTGCTGGCTGAGCGCACCGGCTGCGAACTCGACCGTGGCGGCCGAGTCGTGGTGGAGCCGGACTTTTCGATCAAAGGGCATGGCGAGATCCGCGTGATCGGAGATCTCTGCAGCTACAGCCATACCCGCGATGGCAAACCCCTGCCTGGGATGGCCGGCCCGGCGGTGCAGATGGGGGGCTGGGTGGCCAAGGACATCCTGGCCCAGTGCCAAAGCCAGCCCAATCCCGCCTTTGCGTTCACCGACTTCGGCAGCATGGCGGTGGTCGGACCACTCTTTGCGGTCGCCAACCTGCGGGGCCTCAAACTCAGCGGTCCCCTGGGCTGGGTCCTCTGGGGCCTCGCGCACCTGGCCTTCATGCCCGCCAATGAAAGTCGGTTGACGTTGCTGACCAAATGGCTCTGGATGATTGCCACCCGCGAGCGCTCAGCCCTGGTGATTACGGAGACGTCTTCGTAGCTTCGCCACTCAGGGCATGGAGTGCGTGGTAGATCGGCTTGGCGACGAACTGCCGGCTGACGTAGGCGGCCAGCACGCAAGCCACCAGCAGTCCCGGTAGCAACTGCTGATCTCCCGCCAGTCGAATCCCAAAGAGAATTGACATCACCGGGAGCTGGGTGGCGCCGGACAGTCCAGCCACCATGCCCAAGGCCAAAAAGAGTTGAGGCGAGCCCGCAAGATCGCCGATCACCTGTCCCATGGCCGCGCCAAAGGTGAAGGAGGGATCAATCAATCCGCCGGGGATACCGGTGGAGAGGGCCAAAACCGGACCAATGATCCGCAGCAGAAGCGTGAGCAGATCCGTCCATAACCCATGGGGAAGCTCCACCCCATCGGCTGAGCCAAAGAGCAGCCGCCCCATCAGCAACTCGCCGTCACCGCCACCGGTGCCGCCGCTAACCAGCAGAAACAGCGACAGGAACGCGCCAACACCCAGGCCTAAACGAATCGGAAAACGGCGCGCCAACGCGACACCCCGACGGGTGCCCGCCAGCAACAGGCGGGCGAAAGCCGCCCCCACCAAACCACCGAGCAGGCCAACGGGAAGCGCCCAAAGAACCTGCAGCAATTCCATCGGCTCGACGCCGACGGTGCCCAAGGCAAACATCGGCTGTCCAGCCAGGTTGCTGAAGGAGGCCGCCATCCCACTGACGACCAGGGCAGGCCAGATCAGGGTGGAGGAAAAGGCACTGATGAACTCCTCCACCACAAACACCACACCCAAGAGCGGCGTATCGAAACCCCCGGCCAAACCAGCACCACCAGCCACCGCCAAGAGCTCGGCTTGCCCTAAGCCATAGAACCAATTCGGGAAACGGCGCCGCAAAAAATGGGCGGCCGACGCACCGACCTGCACCACGGGCCCCTCACGGCCGATCGGGATCAGGGCAAGGCTGGCGATTCCCCAAAGGGCCAAGCGCTGCAGGCTGGGTGCCCAGCCCAGCAGCGCCGAGGCTTGGGCTGGATGCTCAATGCTGGTCATGGTCTGGGGGATACCCGAGCCGGCGCCCCGGGCCCAGATTCCCCGTTGCAACAACAGCAGGATCGGCACCACCACCAGCGGCGAACAGGCCAAGGCAAGGGAGGTTGGGGTCCACCCCTCACCACTGAAGGCCGGCAGCAGACCCAGCAGTTGGTCCTGCCAACGATCGAGCATGTTGAAGGGCCAACAGGCCACCCCGACGAGCACACCAAGCAGCGACAACTGCAACAAGTTGCGGATCAGCTCGCGGGTGCGCAGAACCACGGCGGTGCTCTCAAACCGAGCACATGATGCCGCCGAAATCGCCTTAGATCA
>NZ_JAFMNJ010000012.1:0-53443 GCF_017859255.1 Vulcanococcus sp. DEBay_Sum29NL08_54 | reverse complement strand
CAGCCCGTCGGGGAAACCGTTCTGGCCGCTGTTGCCACGACTGAAACCCCTGATGGGGTGGTGGCGACGTTCAAGCGGGACGCCTTGCCGAAGGCGCAAGGAATCGGAGCCTTTGTGCTGGCTTTGGATCAACTGCAGGATCCCGGCAACCTCGGCACCTTGATGCGCACGGCCCTGGCGGCAGGGGTCAACGATCTCTGGCTCGGGGGCGGCGCTGACCCCTGCCAGCCGAAGGTCCTGCGGGCTTCAGCGGGGGCGGCCCTGGCCTTGCCGCACTGGCGTGATCCCGATCGAACGGGGCTGGTCGCGCGCCTGGCTGAGGCGGCCGCCGCGGGACACCAGCTGGTGGCCACGTTGGTGGATCCAGATCGGGCCATCCCCTACTGGGAGCTGGATTGGACCCGCCCGACGGTGCTGCTTCTTGGCAATGAAGGGGCTGGCCTGCATCCCGAGCTCGCGGCCCTGGCCAGCCATCGCGTCACCATTCCCCACAGCCCGGCCGTGGAGTCCCTCAACGTCGGTGTGGCGGCGGCTCCCCTGCTGCTTGAGCGATGGCGGCAGCAACACAACTTGGGATTGGGGGGCTGACAGGGGAGAATGCCCCCCAATTGGGCAGGCCTCAGGTGAGCGACGGCAGTTTCGACTTTGACGTCATCGTGATTGGCGCGGGCTACGGCGGCTTTGATGCTGCGAAGCACGCCGCCGAACACGGGCTGCGCACCGCGATCATCGAGAGCCGCGACATGGGCGGCACCTGCGTCAACCGCGGTTGTGTTCCCTCCAAGGCACTGCTCGCCGCCAGTGGTCGGGTGCGCGAGCTGGCCGATGCCGAGCATCTCAAGGGCTTTGGCATCCATGCCGCTCCCGTGCGCTTTGAGCGTCAGAAGATCGCCGATCACGCCAACCAGCTGGTGGCAACGATCCGCACCAATCTCACCAAAACCCTGGAGCGCGCTGGCGTCACGATCATCCGTGGCACGGGCCGCTTGGAAGGCCCCCAGAAGGTCGGCGTGCGCGAGATCAACGGCGTTGATCGGGTGCTGAGCGGCCGTGACGTGATCATCGCCACCGGCTCAGATCCCTTTGTTCCCCCGGGCATCGAAACCGATGGCCGCACGGTCTTCACCAGTGATGAGGCCGTGAACCTCGAGTGGCTGCCCCGCTGGCTGGCCATCGTCGGCAGCGGCTACATCGGCCTGGAGTTCGCTGACGTCTACACGGCCCTGGGCTGTGAGGTGACGATGATCGAAGCCCTGGATCGGGTGATGCCCACCTTCGATCCCGACATCGCCAAGATCGCCGCCCGCAACCTGATCGATGGCCGCGATATCGATGCGCGCTCCGGCGTGTTGGCCAAGTCGATCAAGCCCGGTGCTCCGGTGCAGATCGAGCTGGTGGACATGCAAACCCGCGAGCCCGTTGAGACTCTCGAGGTGGATGCGGTCCTGGTGGCCACCGGCCGGGTTCCCACTAGCAAGGAACTGAACCTTGAGGCCTGCGGCATCGAGACCAACCGCGGCTTCATCCCCGTGGATGACCAGCTGCGGGTTCTGGTGAACGGTGCTCCCGTGCCCCATCTCTGGGCAGTGGGCGATGTGACCGGAAAGATGATGCTGGCCCACACCGCAGCGGCCCAAGGCACGGTGGCCGTCGACAACATCTTGGGCCACCCCCGCACGATTGATTACCGCTCGATCCCTGCGGCGACCTTCACCCACCCCGAGATCAGCTCGGTGGGTCTGAGCGAAGCCGACGCCAAGGAGTTGGCGGCCAAGGAGGGCTTTGAACTGGGCTCGGTTCGCAGTTACTTCAAGGCCAACTCCAAGGCCCTGGCCGAGCTGGAGAGCGACGGCTTGATGAAGCTCCTGTTCAACAAGGCCACCGGTGAGGTGCTGGGCGCCCACATCTATGGACTGCATGCGGCCGATCTGATTCAGGAGATCGCCAACGCCGTGGCCCGCCGCCAGAGCGTGAAGCAACTGGCGAATGAGGTGCACACCCACCCGACCTTGAGCGAGGTGGTGGAAGTGGCCTACAAGCAGGCCGCCATGGCCATCGCCGCCTGAGGAGACGACCATGGAGATCCGCCGCAGGCCCCCGAACCCCAAGGTGAAGGTGGCCCACCTGGAGTACGCCGTTCCCCACGAGGAGGGTGAGCCCCGCAACATCCTCGAGAAGATCGTCTGGGAGAAGGACCGCGAAGTGGCGGCGGCCCGCGAGCGCGTCAGCCTCGAGCAACTCAAAAAACAGGTAGCCGATCTTCCAGCCCCCCGCGATTTTCTGGCGGCCCTGAAGGCCTCCTGCCGCAAGCCCGCGGTGATCGCTGAGGTGAAGAAAGCCAGCCCCAGCAAGGGCGTGATCCGCGAGAACTTCGACCCCGAGGCGATTGCCCAGGGCTATGCCGCTGGGGGCGCCAGCTGCCTGTCGGTGTTGACCGATAAGCCGTTCTTCCAGGGGGGCTTTGAGGTGCTGGTGCAGGTGCGTCAGGTGGTGGACCTGCCGCTGCTCTGCAAGGACTTCATCCTCACGCCCTATCAGCTCTATCAAGCCCGGGCGGCCGGGGCCGATGCGGCGCTACTGATCGCGGCGATCCTCACCGATCAAGACTTCGGTTACCTGCTCAAGGTGGCCAAGAGCCTGGGGCTGACGACCTTGGTGGAGGTGCATGACGCGGCTGAACTCGAGCGGGTGCTGGCCCTCGATGGTGTTGAGCTGATCGGCATCAACAACCGCGACCTCGCCACGTTCCACACCGATCTGGCGACGACCGAGCAGTTGATGGAGCGCTACGGCGAGCAACTGCGTGCCAAGGGCTGCCTGTTGGTCAGCGAATCGGGTCTCTTTAGCCGCGAGGATCTCGACCGCGTCCAGAGCGCCGGAGCGGATGCCGTTTTGGTGGGCGAATCGCTGATGCGCCAGGACGACGTCACCCAAGCGCTGGAGACCTTGATCGGGGGCTGAGGCCTGCTCCTAACAGGTCGGCATAAAAAAGCCCCCGCCGAAGCGGGGGCTGAGCTGTTGAAGGCGTCTGATCGGAATCAGACCTTGCGGGAGTAGTACTCCACCACCAGCAGTTCGTTGATTTCCAGAGCGACCCACTCGCGCTCGCACTTGCTGATCACCTTGGCGACCTGCTTGTTCTTGTCGAGCTCGAGGTGGGGCGGGATGTTGGCCAGGCCCGGGAATTCCAGGTTGGCTTCAGCCAGCTTCTTGCTCTGCTTGCGCTCGCGGATGGCGACCACATCACCGGCCTTGCACTGGTAGCTAGCGATGTCCACGACGCGGCCGTTCACGGTCACGTGGCCATGGTTCACCAGCTGACGGGCACCGGGGACGGTGGGGCCGAAGCCGAGGCGGAAGCAAACATTGTCGAGACGGTTCTCGAGCAGCTTCAGCAGGTTGGTTCCGGTGGAACCCTCCTGGGCGCGCGCTTTCTTCACGTAGCGCACGAGCTGACGCTCGGAGATGCCGTAGTTGAAGCGAAGCTTCTGCTTCTCTTCCAGACGGATGGCGTATTCGGAGCGCTTGCGACGGGCTTGGCCGTGCTGACCGGGGGGATAAGACCGCTTGGCGGACTTACGGGTGAGACCAGGAAGGTCTCCCAAGCGCCGCGTAATCCTCAGGCGAGGGCCGCGGTAGCGAGACATAGGTGCGGATGTTCAGGTTGATCCAGACATGGCTTGCCTGAGAGCATGGAGCTGTGGTCCAGGGACCCCACTCCGCTGCAAGGCTTAACGCCACGCCAGTTGTCGATCCTATCGCTCGGCCCGAAGCACCAATGAACAGCCTGCTTCAACGCCTGCTGCTGGCCCTGATCGGCTTCTATCGCCTGGCGATCTCGCCGCTGCTGGGCCCTCCCCGCTGCCGTTTCATCCCCAGTTGCAGCGCCTATGGCCTGGAGGCGATCGAGCGCCATGGCCCCTGGCGCGGCAGTTGGCTGACGATCAAGCGCCTGCTGCGCTGTCACCCCTGGACGCCCTGTGGGTGTGACCCGGTGCCCGATTGATGACAGCTCTGGTGCTGGTGACCCGTGTGGGCTGCTGCCTCTGCGAGGGGCTTGAGGAGAAGTTGCGTGCTGCTGGGGTGTCCTTCGAGGCGGTGGATGTCGATCGCGACCCCCAATTGCTGGCGCGCTTTGACCTGGAGGTGCCGGTGCTGCTGGATCGAAGTACTGGCGCAGAGAGGGTTTTGCCCCGCGTTTCACCGCGGCTGGGTGCGCCTCAGTTGGCCCTGTGGCTGACTCAACAGGGGGTTCAGTAGCCGGCCCGCCTGGGGTGTCTTGATTGAGGCTCACGGGACTGGTCTCAGCGGCGACGTTTTCAGCGCAGAACCGACTTAAAACAGCGGTAACGCGCGCCCACCCATGGCCCAACGGCTCCACTCCCTGCTGCGAGAGGTCGGGCTGGCTGTCCCCCCAGGGCTGGGCAATGGCGACGTGCAGGGGGTGAGCTGCGATTCGCGTCGTGTGGGCCCTGGGACTGTCTTTGTGGGGCTGCCCGGCGCCACGGTGGATGGGGGAACGTTTTGGCCTGAGGCACTTCAGTTGGGAGCGGCCCTGGCGGTGATTGGGCGCTCAGCAGCGGAGGCCAGGCCCCCGGCCGATGGTGATGCGGTGTTGGTGGTTTCCGATCCCGTCTCCCGTTGGGCCGGCCTGCTGGCGGCGGAGTTCTGGCAGCAACCCAGTCAACGCACGGCTTTGATCGGGGTCACGGGGACCAACGGCAAGACCACCACGACCTACCTGCTGGAGCACCTGGCCAGCGCTTGTGGTTACCCAGCTGCCCTGTTTGGCACCTTGATCAACCGCTGGCCCGGCCACAGCATCACGGCGCAGCACACCACGGCTTTCGCCGATGAGCTGCAGGCGCAGTTGGCCCTGGCGGCCGAATCCGGAGCGCGGATTGCGGCCATGGAGGTGAGCTCCCATGCCCTGGATCAACAGCGGATCAGTGGCTGCCGGTTTGCCGGGGCGATCTTCACGAACCTGACCCAGGACCACCTCGACTACCACCCCTCAATGGAGGCCTACTTCGAGGCCAAGGCCAAGTTGTTTGCAGCGCCCTTGCTGGCCCCTGAGGCCCGGGCCGTGGTCAATGTCGACGACCCCTGGGGCAAGCAATTGGCCGAGCGCCTGGGGGATCGCTGCTGGCGGGCCTCCTTGGAGCCGGACTCTGACGCCGATCTACGGATGGAGGCGCTGCAGATGGGTTCGCAGGGGGTCAGCGGAACTCTGATTACCCCGCTGGGTCGCGGAGCGTTCAGCTCGCCGTTGCTGGGCAAGTTCAACCTGATGAACCTGCTGGAGGCCGTTGGTGTCTTGCTGCAGCAGGGACTCCCCCTGGGGGCGATGTTGGAGGCCCTGGGCAGCTTCAAGGGCGTTCCCGGCCGGATGGAGCGGGTTCAGGTGGCCCGCGCGGACTGCGGCGACGCCGCTGCTCCGGCGGTGCTGGTGGATTACGCCCACACCCCCGACGGTTTGGAGAGTGCCCTGAAGGCCTGCCGCCCCTTTGTGGAAGGGCAGCTGATCTGTGTCTTTGGTTGCGGGGGAGATCGCGACCGAACCAAGCGTCCCCAGATGGCGGCGATCGCTGCCCGCTTGGCCGATCAGGTCTTGGTGACCTCCGATAACCCCCGCACCGAAGACCCCGAGCAAATCCTCAAGGATGTGCTGGCCGGGATCCCTGAGGGGACCCCAGTCCAAGTGGACGTGGATCGGGCCCAGTCCATCGCGGCGGCCATCGCCATGGCTGGTCCCAAGGATCTGGTCTTGATCGCCGGTAAGGGCCACGAGGACTATCAAATCCTGGGGACCAAGAAGGTCCATTTCGACGACCGCGAGGAGGCCGAGAAGGCGCTGCGCAGTCGACCCTGTTAGGGAAGCAGCTCACTCACGGCTGCGCTCAGGGCCTCGACTTCTGTGGGGAGGGTGCAGAGATGGGTGCAGGCCCTGAGGCAATCCGGTGAATCCAGCCGCCGGATCCAGAGCCCCGCTTGACCCAAGGCCTCAACCGCCTGCGCGGTCTCAACTCCCTCCAGGCGAAAGCTGACCAGACCAGCTGGCGGGGGTTCGCTCAAGAGGGTGCGGCAGCCGGGGAGCGCCTGCAGGTTTTGCCAGAGCTGGTGACTGCCCTGGCGAATCCTCTCGAGGCGTTCCGTCTCGCTGCCCTCTGCACTGAGCAACTCCAGGGATTGCCGCAGTCCACTGAAGAGGGGCACACAGGAGGTGGCGACCTCAAAACGTCGACCATCGCGGTGCCAGCTGCTGCCGGCACTGCTCTCCTGCTCGAGGCTGCGCCAACCGATCAAGGTGGGCTGGCCTTGATCTAAGAGCCTCTCGGAGAGGGCCACTCCCCCCAGGCCCTCTGGGCCGCAGCACCACTTGTGACCGGTGAAGGCGTAGATGTCGGCTGCCTGCGCCGCTTCGGCGACGGGAAGGCTGCCCATGGACTGGGCTGCGTCCACCAGCAGCCAGGGTTGTTGGGGGTGCGCCTGCAGGTGTTGGGCCACCGCAGCGATGGGCATCACGGAGCCGGTGTTCCAGAGCAGGTGGGAGAGGACCAGGAGCCGGGTTCTGGGCTTCAGGCAGGTCTGGAGCTGTTCCAGAACGGCTCCCTCAAGGGCCCGCTGGGCGGTGGACTGGCAGAGCTCCAGCACCGGCAGGGTGGCCAGGGTCAGGTTGTGGCGGCGGGCCAATTCTTGGCAGGCCGCGACCACGCCTGGGTGCTCGCAGTCACTGATCAGCAGCTCATCGCCCTCCTCCCAGGGCAAGCCCCAGAGGGGCAAGACGCATCCACTGGTGACGTTCTCTGTGAGGGCAATGCGATGGGGGCCGACCCCACACCAGCTCGCCAGGCTTCGGCGCAGGCGGCTGGTTTCCTGCTCGATGAAGGGCCAGACATCAGTTGTGAAGGGCCCCAGCTCCTGAATGGTGCGCCAACTGGCTGTGATGGCCTCGAGCGATGGGGTGGGCAGAGGCCCCTGACCGCCGTAGTTGAAGTAGGTCTTGTTGGCGAGGGCCGGGCAGAGGTCGCGAAACATTCGGTGTTCTCTTCAGTAGCCCAAGCTGCGGAGTCCGGGCCGGGGAGAGCCCATGCCAGATGCCGGCAGTCCGCTGCCGCCGCTGGGTGTCGGACGCGGTTGTTGCCTCGTTATCCAGACCAAGAGGCCAATGCCCACGATCAAGAGGATGAAACGGAAGGCCCGTCCGCTGGCTGTCATCCCATCAGCCTAGGCAGCCTGATCCCACTCCACGCCCGCGGTTTGTTGTCTGCGATGGAGGCGGAGGAGCCGGAAGCGCTCGCGGCTGCTGAACACCTGGTAGACGAGCTGCCCCTGCGTTCCCGGTGCGGGCTGGCAGTCCACCTCAGAGGGGAGAACCTCGGAGCGCAGCAGATCGCCGTTGTTGAACTGGTACCAGTAACTGCCCATGGCCCCGTTCCCGTTAGGGACGATCCAAGCCAAAGCCGCGGCGATGTCAAGGCCGATGGTTTCATCAGTATTTCTTCCCCTGGTCGAGTCCTGACTTCTGCTGGATAAGGGGGAGGAGCCGACCCCGTTCGATGAAACCCTCCGGTCTTCTGGGACTGACGCTTGGCGTTCTGGTGGCGTGTTTCTTTGTGCCGTCGTTCGCTCAAGTGTTGGTGTTGACCCTGCTCTGTTACCTGGCCTATGCGCGTTTCAGCCGGGTTTAAGCGGGCAGCTTCAACACCGCGATATTCATCCCCACGCCAGCGCTGATGCCGATCAGGTTGGAGAGGCCCAGCACACCGCTGAGGACGGCCCAGGTGGCCCAGAAGGTCCAGGTGGCGGCCAGGCAGAAAAACAACAGCGAGATCAACAGCGCTGGGATCCGCAGGGGATGCCCCACCGTCAGAAAACGAGCCAGGAACTCCGAGACCTTCCGGTAGATCTTGAACATGCGGCGGTTGGCCTGGTCTTTTGGGTTTTAACGGTTGCTGTGGGGGCTTGCTAGCGCCTGCGTTGGAGGCGTTGCCTCAGCCACGGCAATAGCAGGAAATCCATCAGCGCAAAGGTCAGCAGGCAGGGCAGGAAGCCGCGCTCGACGATGTGGCAGATCGGTCTGGTCGCATCAACCTGGCAAATCCACAACTTCCCGAGCCAATAGAGCGCAATCTTGATGGCGAAGTTGCGCCAGGAGCGAGCCGTTGGAGGTTGCATGGCGACCTAGGTGGGAGGCGTGATGCCCTGGGTGACGAAGTACACCGAGACGTACAAGCCAGCGAACACCAGTAAGAGTCCAATGACCACCAATCTCCCGTCCATGGCCGACCGTCCCCTGAGGGTTTGAACACTACTGGTGACAATCCCTTGTGGGCCGCCAACGTGCGAGCTCTAATGGCGCATCGGCATGCATTTGATGGACTTTGAGCCCACAACCGATGGTCTCGGTTACAAGGTTTGCCTGACCAAAGATGGCCATACGGCCTGCGCCTTTGTCAGCAGTGCGCATTTGATTGAAGACAAGCGCCGCCAGCTCGAGGCCTCGATCAAGGCCGATGCTGAGCGCAGCGCCCGCTAGGAGGATTTGCCTTCTTCGATCAGGTCCTTGAGCCAATGGGCCGCCACGGCCCTGGAGATCGAACGGCTGATCAGTAGGTCGCAGATCAATTCCCAGAGCGGTTCACGGCCGGTCTGGGCGTAGTCCTTGGCAAAGGCCAGGCGTTCCTGGGTGCTCCGGCAGGAACGCAGGGCATCGATCAGGCTTTCCCGCTGACTGGTTGAAAGCGTGTCTGCGGGCATGGCCTTGCGCTCGGGTCTAGAGGACCTGGCCCACCAGGACGGCTGCCAGGGCTGAGAACACCGTAATGCTGAGGGCGGTCAGGGGATTCTGTCCCTGGGCGACCGCGTAGCTGGTGATCACGCCGGCCCCAAGACCAGCAACCATCAGTTGTGTAGCCAGGGCGGGGCGTTGATCCATTGCCGCTTGGGTGCGTTCCGTGCAGCTTGGGCCTGTCTTCAAAAAGGGCGAGAGCGAACCGCGGACTTCTTTACCTGCAGTTGATCTTCTTTACCCGCCGCAATGTGTTGAAGCTGGGCGGGCCCTGCCGCTGCTGGCCCACTGTTGCAGTTGCTCCAATTGTTCACGGGCCGTGCGCGAGAGGGGTACGAGTTGTGCCGCGGCGCTGGTGAGGTCGGCCTCTGCGAATTCCCGGGATTCGCTGAAGGCCTGGTGCATCGCTTCAATCACCACCTGCTCGAGTTCTGCCCCAGAGAAACCCTGAGTGCGATCAACCACCACATCCAATGGAATGTGGTGTTGGGGACGTCGTCGGCGGAGTTGCAAATCGAGGATCGTTCGACGCTCTTGGGCATCGGGAAGATCCAAGAGGAAAATTTCATCGAACCGTCCCTTGCGCAGCAGCTCGGCGGGCAGTTTCTCCACCCCATTCGCCGTCGCCACCACGAAGACCGCCGTCGTTTTCTCCGCCATCCAGGTCAACAAACTCGCCAGTACCCGTTGGCTGGTGCCGCCATCGCTGCGGCCATCGGCACTGCCAAAGCCCTTGTCGATCTCATCAATCCAGAGCACGCACGGGGCCATGGCCTCGGCCCGTTGAATCATGTCCCTAGTGCGCGCTTCTGAGGCTCCCACCAGCCCGGCAAACAGCCGGCCGACATCCAAGCGGAGCAGCGGCATGCTCCAGCTGTGGGCAATGGCCTTGGCCGTCAGTGACTTGCCGGTGCCCTGCGGACCCACCAGTAGGACCCCGCGGGGAAGCGGCAGCCCGTAGCGGCGTGCCTCATCGCTGAAGGCCATGTGCCGTTGCTCGAGCCAGCGCTTCAGGGCATCCAACCCGCCGATATCAGCCGGTGTGGCTTCTGTTGGGCAGTACTCCAGCAGTTCGCTGCGGGCGATGGCCTGGCGCTTTTCTTCGAGCACCTCATCGAGGTCCGCGCTGCCGAGTTGTCCCCGACTGGCCAGGCCGCGGGCGGCCACCTGGCGGATCCGCTGCTCACTGAGCCCGCTGCAGCTGTGGGTGAGGAGCTCCAGAAGATCGGCGCCGATGGCCTGGCCGCTGGCCTGGGCAATGTTTCCCAGCAGGGCCTGGATCTCCTGTTGGTTGGGCAGAGGAAGGTCCAGCAGGGTGATGCATTCCTCGAGCTCCCGCGGCAGCTGCCATTCCGCCGCGGTGATCACCAGGGTTTGCGGCCGTTGGCGCAGGCTTGAGGCCAGGTTGCGCAGCTTGCGGCAGATGCTGCTGTCGTCGGCGTAGCGGTGAAAGTCGTGCAGCACCAGCAGGGCTGGCTGCTCAGCGGGGAGGGCGCTGAGGCTTTCCAGGGCTGCCAACGGATTGCGCGCGGCTTCTCCGTCCCGGCCGGGCCAGCCCTTGAGCCCACTGATGAAATCCCAGCGGGCCAGCGCTCGCTGATCGAGGCGCTTGGCGGCATCGCCCAAGAGGTTCGCGATCCTCTCCTCCTCCTGGCTGCGGATCCAGAGGATCGGCGTCCGGGCCCGGATCAAGAGATCAAGGTGATCTGCCCAGGCCTGGCTCATGGCTGCAGGTTCTTCAGGGCAGCCCAGCGGGGATCGACGGGCCCATCGCCCGGTTCTGTCTTCAGGTTGGGGCCAGGACACTCCGCGCCGCAGCGATTCACGACCGGCAGCTGGAGGTTGAGTTGCTCAAACACCCAGTGCTCTGGATCGAAATCCGCCCGGGGGTCCATGCTTTCGGTCAGTTCATCGGGATCGAGTTCCAGCACCTCGCTGCCGGCCTCCAGCACGGTCTCCAGATCCATCCCCTGCTCCCGGGCCTGCTCCCCCAGCCAAAGCACCTCGCGGGTTTGGAAGCTCAGGGGGTGGTTGAACTGCTGCAGGCAGCGGTCACAGCAGAGGGTGACGATGGTGTTGGCCTCGCCGTCCAGTTCGAGGACATTGCCGCGATGCACGGCGAGGAGATGGCCGCGCACCGGGGTCAGGCTGTCGAGTTCGCCGAGCCGTTGGTCGATGGTCCAGTGCTTGCCCTGCTCCAGCAGCTTGAGCTCCTGGAGCGGAACGGGAGTGAGGGGGTCACCGGTCTGGAGACGGTCGCCCATGCCCTATTTCTTGCCCTTCGGTTCGAACGGCATGCGGCTGCTACCCGTGACCGTGGCGGTCACCGTTTTGGCTTCGGCAGCCAATTGCTGATCGAGGATCGACTGCAGGTTGTCGGGCAGCGCCTCGCGGGTCAGCAGGAAGGTCTGAACCGCCTGGAAGACGTTGGCGATCACCATGTAGAGCAGAACCCCAGCGGGCAGGGGGAAGAACAGGAACATCCCGGTGATCATCACGGGGGTGATCTTGTTGGCCGTGGCCTGTTGGGGATTGGCGGGCATGCCCATCCCCGAGAGGATCTGACTCAGGAAGAGGGTGACGCCGAAACCGCCCACCAGGATCGCGATATCCCAGTTGATGGCGCCATCGGTGTAGAAGCCAACCTGTCCCAGGGCTTTGATGAAGAGGAAGCCGCTGCGGGCAGCCAATCCAGGGATCTTGGCTTCGACCGTGACATCACCTGGGGCGATGGCATGGATCGCGCCGTTTTGGTCCACGCTGACCAGGCCTTCGCCCTTGGTCACAGACCAGGTGGGGGCAAAGGCGGAACCGTTCTCGACGCCGCTGAGGACGGAGGCAAAGCTGGCGCCATCCTTGGTGTGCAGGCTGACGGTCTCGGTGTCACCCACTCCGAGCTTGGTTCCCTTCTCCAAGCTGGCGATCACGGGAACGTGATCGGTGCTGGTCACAAAAATGGAGTGGCTTGCACTGTTGAAGGGCTTGGGTTCAACAGCAGCGATCTGATCAGCCGGCAGGACCTTCAGATTGAGGGTGTAGGGAACATCGGCAAACGGTGATCCACGCAGGGTTGCGAACAGCGCAAACAGGATCGGCATCTGCACCAGCAGTGGCAGGCAGCCGGAGAGGGGGCTGCCGAACTCCTTCATCAAGGAGCCCAGTTCCTCCTGTTGCTTTTGCGGGTTGTTGGCGTATTTGGCCTTGATCTCAGCCTGGCGCTTTTGCATCACCGGCTGGGCGATCCGCATGCGGCGGGCATTGCGAATCGAGCCGGCGCTCAAGGGGAAGAGAGCCAGGCGAATCACCACCGTGAGGGCAATGATCGCGAGCCCGTAGCTCGGTACCAATCCGTAGAAGAAATCCAGGATTGGCAGCAGCAGGTTGTCGGAGATGTATCCGATCACGGCGTCGCTAACGGTGGGGTTGGGAGGTGTGAGTCAGTGTCTCAGGCGGCGGCGTCGCCACCGAATCCGGCGGTGCCAGAGCTCTTGGCGGCGGGACCGGATTTCAGCCGTGCCTCGATGAAGGCTTGGGCCTCGCGGTAGCGGGGTACCGCGCGCATCTCCAGCTTCATGCCATCGCTCAGGACGAGCACCATGTCACCCCAGAAGCCGAAGCCGCGGGAGACCGAACGAACCTCGCGAATCTGGCTGTAGACCACCTGGGTGCGGTCCCGGCCGAGCCAGCCGCCGGTGACTTCAACCCGGCGGCTGGTGATCCGGAAGCGCAGCCAGAGGGCGCGCACCAGGGCGCCCACGGCGAAGGGGATGCCGATCAGGGTGAGCCCGAACAGCAGGTTGGTGATCAGATCACCCTTGGCAGGCCCGCCTTCATAGAAGACCTCCTCATTGATGCTGGCCCCCGGGGCGACGGGAGCGGGTTGGGAGGCAGCGCTCATGGTCTCAGTCCTGCCTTGGCAAGGAGTTCGGAACATTCTCCCAGGAGGAGTTGCTCTTCCGTGTCCGCACTACCCGGTTTGAGCGAGATCAACAGCCAGATCCCCTCGCCTTGGTTCGCGATCAGTCGGCTGAGATGGCCATGCAGCAGACGACGCAACCGGTTGCGTTCCACGGAGCGTTTGCTGACCTTGCTGCTGACCACAACGCCGAGGCGGCAGCTCAAGGGGGTGTGGTCCCGTGGATCGGTTTTCAGCAGTTCGGGCTTGGCGGCCATGGTTCTGAGGACCATCCACTGGCCGTGGATCCGCCGACCCTTTTGGTAGATCCGATCAAACACAAAACGCCCCCTCAGCCTGTGTTCCCGAGAGAGCGCCATGGCTTGGGGCTACGCGGGGTTGGCTGAGGGGGCGTTGCTGCCCTCGCTCGTCGAGAGCAAGGGCTTCAGGGGATCAGACCGACAGACGGGCCCGGCCGCGCTTACGGCGGGAGCGGATCACGCGACGGCCGGTGTGGCTCCGCATGCGAACACGGAAACCGGACACCCGTTTGCGCTTACGGCTGGTTCCTTCAAGGGTGCGCTTGGTCATGGCTCCGGCTCGGCTGCGCCTTCAACGTCGATCGCCCAATTTATCAGCTGGGGTGACTCAGAAATCCGAGGTGGCGTCCACCTGGATCAGCCAGCTGCCCAGGTAACCCGAGATCGGCACGGCGCCTGGGGCCTGCGCCAGGGCGTTGAGCTGGAACATGCCTGCGCTGGGCGGATTGATCACCTGCATGTAGACGCCGATGGTCTTGCCGACGGGCACGGGGGTGTCCGGGAAGATCTCAATCGAGCGGCCATCGGTGGTGACCTCCACGGTCGCCGGAATGGTCTCTTCGCAGCGGGTGCGCTTGGTCATGCTGCCCGACTTCATGTAGCAGAGCTTGATCTTTTGCGGATCAATGGTCGTGTCGAAGCTCTGGGGGATCGAGATGGCCAGCTTCAAGATCGCGGTTTTGCGATCCTTCGGCTTGAGCAAAAAATAGTATTCAGCGCGCTGTTGACGAACGGTGTTCGTTGTGAAGTAGTAGAGCTTGCGGTAGTCCTTGGTGTTATCCCAGCGGAACTCCATGATGCTGGGCGTTCCCTGGGCCAGGGCTGCTTTGGGAGCCAGTCCAAGCTGGGCTCCGGCTAGTGCAGCTCCGCAGCCAAAGGCGGCGGCGAGCTTGATCGCTGTCTGTTTGAGGGACATTCGTTTCAAAGAGATCCGCTTGCGATTGATCATTGCGCCTGAAACTTGACCCGTTTGGCCCATTCTCAGGGGGGCAGGGGTTCAGGTCGGGGCCGGTGGGCGGCCAGGCAGCTGGCAGTTGTGACCAGATGCGACTCCCTAGGAGGCGGCGAGGTCGGGCCTGAGCCGTGCGGCCTCCCGCAGATAGGCATGGCGAGCGGGTCGCTCGAGCCAGACGTGGGCCAGGAGGCGAATGCAGCGCTCCAGATCACCGGCCACGGCCATTTGCTGGCAGTCGAGCAGGGCGACCCCATCCCAGCCTGCCCGGTGCCGTGCGATGGCCGCCGGGAAGCAGGCGTCCAGATCCGCGGTGACCGAGAAGGTCAGCGAAAGAATCTGAGCGCCTTCGAGGTTGTTGCGCTCCACCAGAGCGTCGAGCAGCTCGTTAACCGCCTCCTGAATGGCTTCACGGCTGTTGGCCGTCGCGGTGGTGGCGCCCCTCAGGGCGCGGAGCGATTGCTCAGGGCTCATGGGCGATGCAGCCAAAGGGGTTGGCCGCTGCTGCTCAGCTCCAGCTTGAGCCACTGCAGGGCCAGGGAGATCTGGGACCGTCCAGGGATGACCCCGGCGAAGCGCTTTTTCTCCTGCCCAAAGGTGATGGGCTTGGTTTTCTCCAGGTCCAACTCGGCCAGTTCACAGGCCAGGCGCCGGGCCTGTTCTTCATCGCCCAGGGCATCGACGAGACCCAGCTCTTGGGCTTGGGCACCGCTGAAGACGCGTCCATCGGCAAAGCGACGGACCTCGTCTTCGCTGAGTCCCCGGCCTTCGGCGACGGCGCTGACGAACTGCCCGTAACTGGAGTCGATCAACTCCTGCAGCACCTGCCGCTCGCCACTGCTGAGGGCCCGGTCCGGGGAGAGGATGTCCTTATAGAGGCCGCTTTTGACGGTTTCAAATTGGATGCCGATCCGCTCGAGCAGGCGCGAGAGGTTGTTGCCCCGCAGGATCACACCGATGGAGCCGGTGATGGAGCCCGGGTTGGCGACGATCTTGTCGGCGGCCACACCGATGTAGACGCCACCGGAGGCGGAGATGTTGCCGAAGCTGGCAATCACCTTGCACTGCTTCTCCCGCAGGCGCAGCAGGGCCGCATGAATCTCCTGGCTATCTCCCACGGTCCCGCCGGGGCTGTCGATGCGCAGCAGCAGGGCCGGGAATTCGCGTTTTTCGACCTCGCGCAGGGCCTTCAGCACCCGTTTGCGCGTGCCGGAGGCAATGGGCCCTTCAATGGCAATCCGCGCGAGTTTGCGGCGTGACTTGCGTCGCCAGGGCCAGGGCATCGAGTCGATCTGCAGTGGCTGGATCTTAAAAAGGAGCCTGTGGGCGATTGGAGCCGGTGAATCTGCGCTGGCTGGCCATGGTCCTCCCCTTCGCGCTTTGGGGAACCGCGATGGCGGCAATGCGGCCCCTGCTGGATGGGGCGGGCCCCCTCACCTTGGCTTGGATGCGGCTTCTGCCTGCGGGGCTGGTGGTCTTGCTGGCGGCCCAGGTCCTGGGTCGCTCCATGGCGGTCGATCGCCGCGATTGGTTTTGGTTTGCCCTGTTCGCCGTGGTGGATGCCACGGCCTTTCAGGGGTTGCTGGCGCGGGGCTTGGGCGGCACCGGCGCGGGCTTGGGCTCAGTCCTGATCGACTCCCAGCCGCTGCTGGTGGCCCTGCTGGCCCGCAGCCTGTTTGGCGAGGCGATCAATCCTGTGGGTTGGGTGGGCCTGCTGGTGGGCTTGCTCGGCATCCTCTGCCTCGGGCTGCCGGAATCCCTGCTGCGGCAGTGGTGGCTGATGGGCCCGGAGGTCTTCGGTGAGACCGCCTGGAGCCACGGTGAGCTCTGGATGTTGGCCGCGGCGTTGGCCATGGCCCTGGGGACGGTCTTGAGTCGCTATGCCTGCCGCCACAGCGATCCAGTGGCGGTCACCGGCTGGCACCTGGCCTTGGGGGCGCTGCCTCTTTTGGCGGGAGCAGCCCTGGAGCCGCTCTGGAACCCCGCAGCCCTGGGCCCCTGGCCGCAGTGGTCAGGCACCGGCTGGCTGCTGATGGCCTACGCCGCCCTCTTCGGCAGCGCCCTGGCCTACGGACTGTTCTTTTGGTTCGCCAACCACGGAGAGCTGACCAGTTTCACGGCGCTGACCTTTTTGACCCCCGTTTTCGCGCTGCTCTGCGGCGTGGCTCTGCTCGAGGAGAGCCTGAGTGCCTTGCAGTGGCTCGGCGCGGCCTTGGCCCTGTTGAGCGTGGTTTTGATCAACCGCCGCACCCAGTTGTGGCAACCGGACTCGATGGAGCAGGAGGTCACGCCATGAGCGCGCGCGCTTTGTCGATCCTGGTGGTGGCTCCTGCCCTGGGCCCGCTGGGCAGCGGCAAGGCGGGGGGCGTGGAGCTCACCTTGACCAGCTTGGTGAGTGGGCTGCTCGAGCGGGGCCATCAACTGACGGTCCTGGCGGCCGAGGGCTCCCGCTTGCCCCCGAGCTGCGATGGGGCCGCCCTGCTGGCTGAAGCAGGAGCGCCCCAGGAGAGTTGCCAGCACGCCCCAAGGGCTTCGGATGTGCTGATGCCAGCTGAGGGACTGCTGCCGAGGCTTTGGCAACGGGCCCTGCGGGAGCCCTGCGATCTGGTGCTGAACCTGGGCTACGACTGGCTCCCCTTTTGGCTGACCCCTCTGGTTGAGGTGCCGATCTTTCACCTGGTGAGCATGGGCTCGGTGAACCAAGCCATGGATGCGGCCATCGCCGAAGTGGCCCGCTGGGATCAACGCCGGCTGGCCTTCCACACCGCCACCCAGGCCGCTGATTTCGCCCTGCCGCAGCCCCCCGTTGTGGTCGGCAATGGCTTTGATCTCTCCGCCTATGACCTCTGCCTAGAACCCGAGCCCCTGTTGGGCTGGGTCGGCCGGGTGGCGCCTGAAAAAGGCTTGGAGGATGCGGCCGCCGCCGCGGCTCAGCTGGGGCAGCGCCTGGCCGTCTGGGGCCTGGTGGAGGACCCCGCTTACGCCCAGCGGGTTGAAGCCTCCGTTCCCCCGGGCACCCTGGATTGGCGGGGGTTTCTGCCCACGGCTGCCCTTCAGGCGCAATTGGGCCGCTGCCGGGCCTTGCTGAACACCCCGAAGTGGAATGAGGCCTACGGCAATGTTGTGGTCGAGGCCATGGCCTGCGGTGTGCCGGTTGTCGCCTACCGCAGGGGCGGACCTGGTGAATTGATTCAGCCCGGCCTCAATGGTTGGTTGGTGGAACCCGACCAGCCCCGCGCCTTGGCAGAGGCGCTGGAGAGGGTCGATCAGATCGATCGCCGTCAGTGCCGGCACTGGGTGGAGCGCCAGGCCTCCAGGGCCGTTTTGGCAGAACGGCTGGAGCAGTGGTTGGAAGCCGGCCTGATGGGGAAAGGGCGATAGGGTCGGGCCTGCTTCGATCCAGCAACGTGCGCAACCGCAAGCCCTGGTTGGTGCTGTTGCTGGTGGCGGTTGCCGGTCTGCTGCTGTTTGTTTGGCGGCTCGGCATGACGGGTCTGGTGGATGAGACCCCCCCGCTGTTTGCCGCGTCCGCCAAGGCCATGGCGGAGACCGGTGATTGGCTGACGCCGCGGGTCAACGGTTTGCCGCGCTACGACAAGCCGCCCCTGGTCTATTGGCTGATGGGGTTGGGCTATGCCCTGCCCGCTCAGGACCTCTGGAATCCCTTCGGCACCTGGGCCTCGCGGCTCCCATCAGCACTCAGTTCCATCGGTTTGATGCTGCTGATGGCCCTCACCCTGCTGCGCCGCCCCCAGGGCCAGCCTGATGGGGCCCAGCAGGCCGTCACGGCCATGGCGGCGGCCTTGGCCTTTGCCCTCTCGCCACTGGTCCTGCTCTGGAGCCGCATTTCGGTCAGTGATGCGCTCTTCAGTGGCTTGTTGTCGGCGGCACTGCTGCTGTTTTGGTGGCGCTACGCCGGCCTCTGCCGTTGGTGGGTTCCCTGGTTGGTGCTGGGTCTGGCCGTGCTGGCCAAGGGGCCCGTGGCGGTGGTCCTGGCGGGGCTGACTGCGCTGCTGTTTGCCCTGCTGCAGCGTGATCTCCCGGGTTTATGGGCCCTTTGGAGACCCTGGCGTGGCCTGGCCCTGACGGCGGCGGTGGCCTTGCCCTGGTACGTCCTTGAGCTGTTGGTGGAAGGGCAGCCCTACTGGGACAGCTTTTTCGGTTACCACAACCTTCAGCGCTTCACCGGCGTGGTCAACAACCACCTCCAGCCCTGGTGGTTTTTCTTCCCTGTGCTGGTGGTGGCATCGCTGCCCTTCACCCCCTTGCTGCTGGCTGGTCTGGTGGGGGCCCTGCGTCCCCAACCGGCCCCCCCCGAGCAGTCCCTGCAGCGCTTTGCGGCCTGCTGGCTGCTGGCGGTCTTTGTCTTTTTCACCGCAGCGGCCACCAAGCTCCCCAGCTACTGGATCCCCGCGACACCAGCCGCAGGGCTTTTGATTGCCTTGGCTGCGCAAAACCTGCGGCCGGGATGGCGCTCCGCGGTCCTAAGGGGGAGCACCTTGGCCCTGGTGGGGGTGCTGACGGCCGGTCTGGCCGCCGGGAACCTCTGGGTTCCCTTGATTAATGAGCCGGAGATGCCGACCTTGTCCTCGGCCCTGCTGGCCAGTGGAGCGCTGACGCGCGCCTCGCTCTGCTTTGGCGTGGGTGGGGTGGCGGCACTGCTGCTCTGGTGGGGCCCCTCCAGCGCCCGCAGGGGCTGGCTGCTGGTTCAGCAGTTGGGCATGGGGGCGTTTGTCGTGACCGCGCTGGTGCCCATGGTCGAGTTGGGGGACCGCCTACGTCAGCTCCCAATTCGCCGTATGGCCTCCCTGGCGCTGGAGCAGCAGCGGCCTCAGGAGCCCCTGGCGATGGTGGGCATCCTCAAACCGTCGCTGCACTACTACACCCAACAGGTGGTGGTCTACGAGGGGGTGCAGCCCAATGGCCCGCTGAACCTCAATGACCGTTTGGCCAAGGAACAGCGGCGCGGCCAGCAACCGTCTCCGGCGTCTCCAGGGGCCAGCGTTCTGGTGGTGATCGACGGCAATACCGCGACCTTGCCCCACTGGCGTGGGGTGCCGCACCAGCGCCTGGGAACGATCGGTCTCTACGAGCTTTGGCGAGTTCCCCGTCCAGCCCTGAACCAGTGGTCTAAGGACCTGGCGGAACGGGCGGGTTTGGCTCCGGATTGGCAGGAGCCCCGCCCCGAGCGCTACTGATCGGTCTCGCTGGGGGTGCCCATGGCGACCCCTTGATCCATCGTGTCCCGTTGGCAGAAGCTGCAGTGCCCCCAGCGCTGGAGTTCCCCGACGGGTGAGGGGCGTTTGCAGGTGGGACAGGACCCCATGCCAAAGACGTCCACACGGCTGGGGTGCTGCGCCCAAATCTCCTCCTCAAGGCCACTGCCCGCTGGGGGCAAGGGCGTGCTTTGGTGCTGCTGGAACTGCAGGTCCTTGACCGCAAATCCAGCGCCACGCAAGGCGCCGAGCAGTTGGTGCTTGTTAAAGCGAAGGGCCTGGAGCCATTGGGGGTGCTGGGCTCCCACCACAAGTCGTCCGCCCTGCAGGCGCAGCGGCCGGCAGTGGGGTGCGAGCTGGGGGCCGGCGATCCGCGGCCATGCCTGCCAGAGCCCCGCCAAGCTTCCCTCGTCCTTCCACTCCTTCTGCAGGCTGCTCAGGGAGTCCCCCAGCCCTTGAATCGGTGGCCTGGGCGGCGGCACCAAGAGGTTCACCTCCCCTTGGCGTCGCGTTTGGTTGCGGGGGGCGATGCCCATGGGGAGACCCTAGGGGAATTGGCGCTGTGCAGGGCGGCCTGCGCTGGTTAGTCTCGGCCTCAGCTCTGCTTGCTCCATGGGCTTTTTTGATCGCCTCGGCCGGTTGGTTCGTGCCAACGCCAACGCAGCCCTGAGTGCGGCTGAAGATCCCGTCAAGATCCTCGACCAATCGGTTGCGGACATGCAGGCCGATCTGGTCAAACTGCGCCAGGCCGTCGCCACGGCGATCGCCAGCCAGAAGCGGATTCAGAACCAGGCCGATCAGGCCGATGCCCAGGCCAAAACTTGGTACGAGCGTGCCGAGTTGGCCCTCAAAAAAGGCGAAGAGGACCTGGCCCGTGAGGCCCTGGGGCGCCGTAAGACCTGTCAGGACACCGCCACCGCACTGCAGGGCCAGCTGCAGAGCCAGTGCGGCCAGGTGGATCAGCTGAAGAAGAGCTTGGTGCAGCTCGAAAGCAAGATCGCCGAAGCCAAGACCAAAAAAGACATGCTCAAGGCGCGGGCCCAGGCGGCCAAAGCCCAGGAGCAGCTGCAGAGCGCCGTCGGCAGCCTCGGGACAAATTCCGCCATGGCTGCCTTCGAGAAGATGGAGGAGAAGGTCCAAGCCCTGGAGGCCCGCAGTCAGGCCGCCGCTGAACTGGCCGGTGCAGATCTGGAAAGCCAGTTCGCCGCCCTGGAGGGGGCACCTGAGGTCGATTCCGAGCTGGAGGCCCTGAAGGGCAAGCTCTCGGGTTCTTCCGATGCCCCGTCCCTGCCCGCCGGTGCTGAGGGGGTGCAGCCGGTCAAGGTGAGCGAGGTTGATACGGAGCTTGAAGAGCTCAGGCGTTCCATCGACAAGCTCTGAGCTCTCCATACAATCGCCAGACCCATGACAGCCGCCGTGTCCGTTCTTCAGCTCACCGATGCCAACTTCCAGGCCGAGGTGCTGGAGTGCTCGACCCCAGTGCTCGTCGACGTTTGGGCCACCTGGTGCGGCCCCTGCCGTCTGATGGCGCCGATGATGGATTGGGCGGCCCAGGAGTACGCCGGTCGTCTGACCGTGGGCAAGTTGGAGGCTGACCCCAACCCAGCGAGCCGCGATTTGATGCAGGTGCAGGGCCTGCCCGCTCTGGTGCTGTTTAAGGACGGCCAAGAGATCGCCCGCCACGAGGGCGCCATGGCGAAGCCCCAGCTCCAGGCTTTCTTGGATGCCCAGCTCTGATCCGTTCTCGATTTCCGAACGGGTTCGTGGGCTAGGTAGCGGCGTTTTTGCCCGCAATGACCAACGCAAGGTGGCCTATCGGGCCCGGTCAGAGGCCGGGCTGGCCCCCCTACTTGACCTGTCCTTGGGGTCAACCGATCTCCAACCACCGCCGGTGGCGATCGAGGCCATCCGCCAACGCCTCGGCCATCCCGACAGCGCTTCCTACTGCCTGCACGGCGCGACGGCCCCGCTCCGGGAAGCCGTCGCGGCCTGGGCCGAGCGGCGCTTTGGGGTGGCGGTGGACCCCGCCAGCGAGGTCCTGTTCCTGGTGGGATCCCAGGAAGGCACCGCCCACCTGCCCTTGGCGGTGCTCAATCCCGGCGATTCCGCGCTCCTGCTGGATCCCTTCTATCCCTCCCACCTGGGGGGGCTGCGCTTGGCATCCGCGCAGCCGCGCTTCCTGCGTCTGGAGCGGGAGCGGGGCTTTGCCCCCAACTTTGATCAGCTGAGCGCTGCGGAGTGGGATGCGCTCAAGTTGATGGTCCTGGGCTTTCCCCACAACCCAACGGCCACTACGGGAGAGCAGGGCTGGGTGGATGAAGCGGCCGCGCGGGCCGTTCGCCATGGCCTGGTCTTCGCCCACGACAACCCCTATGTCGATTTGGCCCTCGAGGGGGAGGCTCCGTCTCTGCTGCGCTCCCCCCATTGGCGCCAGTGCGGCATTGAGTTTTTCTCCTTCTCCAAAGGTTGGTGTCTGGGTGGATTCCGGATGGCCTTTGCGATTGGTGCTGCACCCCTGATCCAGGCCCTGCGCCAGCTCAAGGGGGTGGTGGATTTCAACCAGTCCTTAGCCCTGCAGGCGGGGGGGATTGCGGCCCTCGAGCAGGCGCCCGATTGGCCAGAGCGGCTCAAACCGGTGTACCGGGAGCGCCGCGACCGAATGATCGCGGCGTTGACGGCGGCCGGTTGGCCCGTGCAGCGCCCGTCGATGGCGCTCTACCTCTGGCTGGCCTTGCCTGAGCAGGCCCGCCAGCGCGGTTGGACCTCCGAGCAGTTCTGCGGCCAGTTGCTGGAGGCGACAGGCGTCTGCCTGACCCCCGGGAACGGCTTCGGGGAGGGGGGCGAGGGGTTCGCGCGCTTGGCCTTGGTCCATGACACGGCGGCCCTGGAGGCCGGCGCCCAGCGCATGGGGGCATGGCTGAGCAGCCTTTAAGCGCCGCGGCTCTGGCGCGGCAGTTGCGCCAAACCCCAGGGGACTATCCGCTGCCTTGGCGGATTCAGGTGCGGCCGATCTGCGCGAGCACGGAACGGGAGCTGGATCAGTGGCTCCGGCGTGATCCCATGGCTTCAGCCGCCCGCGTGGTGCTGGCTCGTCGCCAGGGATTTGGCCAGGGCCAGCAGGGACGCTCTTGGTCTTCTCCCGCCGGTGGGATCTGGTTGAGTGCCGCCTTGCCCTGGCCTTGCGAGGGGGATCGAGCGGCCTCCCTGGCCCTGGCGGTGGCCGTCGGTTTGGCCCTGCAGTTGGAGGGGCTGGGCTTGGCGCCGGCGATCAAATGGCCGAACGATCTGTTGGTCTCGGGCCGCAAGCTCTGTGGATTTTTGCCGCGCCTGGCCTGGCGTTCCGGCGCCGTTCGCCACGCCCGCATTGGTTTGGGCCTCAATGGCTCCAATGCCGTACCGATGGGGGCGATCAGCCTGGGACAACTGCTGGGCAGGCAGCAGCCGGCTGCCTTGGGGGCGCGCGTGCTGCGGGCCTTGGAATGGGCCGTGGCCGCGGCGGACCAGCCCGAGCTGGTGCGGCGGCAGGCCGAGCAACGCCTCTGGGACCCCGGTGGCGTTGAGCATGACGGCCAGCACTGGACGATCACGGGCCTCAGCCAGGACGGTGGTCTGCAGCTGCAGAACGGGTCCGGTTCGCTGGTGCTCAGGCGCCGTTTCTAGGGCTTCCTAGGATGCGGATGTGATGCGCCCTCCACGGCTCCGTTGGCTGCTGTTGACGCCGGTGCTTCTGGCTGGACCGGTGGCGTCTGAGCCCAGTGGACCACTGGAGCCGCCGCCCCTGCCGGCGCAGCAGGCGCCCCTGCGTCCCTCCCTGCCGCAGCTTCAGGCGCTGCCGCCGCCGAAGCGGTTTGATCAGTCCCTGGATGCGCTGGTGCGCCAGGGCATCGTCACCCCCTCGGAGCGTCGGGCCCTGCGGGGGGGCGGAGGGGAGCTCCGGCCCCTGGATGTGGGGGCCTTTCAACAGGCCTGTCGCAGCGGTGCGCTCTCCGCCCGTGAATGCAGCGGTGGCATTGCCTTGCGCTGGGGTCTGCGGCGTGAGGGTTCGCGGCGTCCTCCCCTGTCGGTTCCGGTGTCGGCCTTGCTGGGCGGCCGCTTTGACCTGGCCAAGGTGTTTCGGGTGACGCCTCGGCCGGCACCGGTGGCGGGTAATGGCAACCGCCGGTTGCTGCTGCCGATCATTGGTTCGGCCTTCAAGTCCAGCGGTTTTGGCTGGCGTTTGCATCCCCTGCTTGGGGGCTGGCGTCTTCATGCCGGAGATGACCTGGCGGCCCCGGAGGGCACCCCGGTGGTGGCGGCGTTGGCCGGTCGGGTGGTGAGCAGTGGCTTGGCCGGTGGCTATGGCCTGGCGGTGGAGGTGGAGCACCAACGGCCGCGCCGCCGCAGCCTTTACGGCCACCTCTCCGAGCTCTATGTCCGCGCCGGTGATCGGGTGCTGCAGGGGGAGGTGCTCGGCCGGGTGGGCAGCACCGGCTTGAGCACAGGGCCCCACCTGCATTTCGAGCTGCGTCAACCGGTTTCCGGTGGCTGGGTGGCCGTTGATCCGGGGGAGTTCGATCCCGGTTCAGCCCTGCGCGGCAGCGATGCGGTGGCCCTGTTGATGGGGCAACTGATCAGCAGCCTGGAGCGACCTGGGGGCTAGGGCTGGGATCCAGCGCCTGCACTCACCAGACGTCCATCGTGGAAGTGCACGACCCGCTGGGCCCGCGCCGCCACCTCGTGTTCGTGGGTCACCAGCAGGATGGTCACCCCCTCCCGCTGGTGCAGTTCATCAAACAGATCCAGGACCTCGGAGGTGGTGCGGGAATCGAGGGCCCCGGTGGGTTCGTCCGCCAGCAGCAGGTTGGGTTGGTTGATGATCGCCCTGGCGAGGGCGACACGCTGCTGTTGTCCGCCGGAGAGCTGGTTGGGTTTGTTGTAGAGGCGCTCTCCAAGGCCGATGCGCTCAAGGGCACGGATGCCCCGCTGCTCACGCTCCTCAGCCGGAACGCCCGCATAGACCATGGGCAACATCACGTTCTCCAGGGCCGTCAGCTCCTGGAGCAGGTGAAATTGCTGGAAGACAAAGCCCAGTTCGCGGTTCCTGAGGTCGGCGAGTTGATCGTCGGAGAGTTGCTCAACGGCGGTGCCGTTGAGGCGATAGCTGCCGCTGGTGGGCCGATCGAGGCAGCCCAGGATGTTCATTGCGGTGCTCTTGCCTGAGCCCGAGGTGCCCATGACGGCGACGTACTCACCGCGTCGCACGCTCATGCTCAGGTCATCGAGGGCAATGACTGTGGTGTCACCGCTGCCGTAGGTCTTGCGAATGTGCTCGAGTTCGGCAACGACGGGCCCGGTGCCGCTTGCCATCAACCCACAGGCAGGCCCGCGGCCGAAGCGAGGGCTTTCTGAAGCATCGGGGTGCCGGAGACCGCACCACTGGCCCAGGTGAACAGCGGGTTGGACAGGATGCCGCCCACGGCCGTGACCACGACACAGGACACCAGGGCGGCCCGAAGGGGCTGAAGTCCAGCAAGGTTCCAGTTGAGGTCTGGGTAGGCCTTGACCACCTCAGAGGCCTCTTGGGGCTCCTTGACCACCATCATCTTGATCACCGAGATGTAGTAGTAAATCGAGACCACGGAGGTCAGTAGGCCGACCACGACCAGCAGGTACTGGTGGTCTGCCCAACCGGCGAAGAAGAGATAGATCTTGCCGAAGAAGCCCAGCATCGGAGGGATGCCACCGAGGGAGAGCAGGCAGAGGCTCAGGCCCAGGGTGATCAGTGGATCCTTCTGGTAGAGACCGGCGTAGTCGCTGATGCGATCACTGCCCGTGCGCAGGGAGAACAGGATGATGCAAGCGAAGGCCCCCAGGTTCATGAACAGGTAGGCGGCCATGTAGAGAACCATTGCCGCGTAACCGTCTTCGGTTCCGCAGACCAGGCCGATCATCACGAAGCCGGCCTGACCGATGGAGCTGTAGGCCAGCATCCGCTTCATCGAGGTCTGGGCCAGGGCGACGACGTTGCCCAGGACCATGCTCAAGATGGCCAAGACGGTGAAGAGAAGCTTCCACTGGGCCTCGAAGGGCTCAAAGCAACCCACCAGGATCCTCAGGGCCAGGGCAAAGCCAGCGGCTTTGGAGCCGACCGAGAGAAAGGCCACCACTGGGGTTGGCGAGCCCTCATAGACGTCAGGGGTCCACTGGTGGAAGGGCACCGCCGCGATCTTGAACGCGACGGTGGCCAGAACGAACACCAAGGCCAGGGCTGCCACCGGCGAAGCGCTGGTTTGCAGTGCAATGCCGACGGCCTCCAGGCTGGTGCTGCCGCCGGTCAAGCCGTAGAGCAGGGAGGCGCCATAGAGGAACACCGCAGCAGCGGCGGACCCCACCAGCAGATATTTCAGTGCGGCTTCGGAGCTGCGGGCATCGCGCTTCATGTAGCCCGACAGCAGATAGCTCGCGACCGAGAGGGTCTCGAGGGACACAAAGATGCTGACCAGGTCGGTGGACCCGCAAAGCAGCATCGCGCCAAGGGTGGCCGCCAACAGGATCGAGGCGTATTCACCAACGGGGGTGCCCGCCCGCTCGACGTAGCGCCAGCTGATTAAGAGGGAGACCAGGGTTGAGGCGGCGACCACGGCGCGAAAGGCAATGGCCAGGTTGTCGGCCAGGAAGGAGCCGAGGAAGGAGGGTTCAAGCGGTGCTGCGTCCCATTGCAGGGCGAGCAGGACCAGGGCGCTGCCCAGTCCGAGATAAGAAAAGAGGGGGACCCACCGTGCAGCTGCTTTTTCCCCCGCCAGGTCCACCAGCAGGCAGGCCAGCATCGCGAGCAGGACTGCACCCTCCGGTGCAATGGCTCCTGCATTGAGCTGCAGCGATGTGATGCCACTCACCAGGGGAGCAGCCGCAGTGGAAACGGTCTCGGCGGCAGCCAGGAGAGAGAGCACAGCTGTTGGATCACGCCCGTTGGGCTGGACTGTAGCCGCGCTGGCGTCGTCCTTCGGACTTTCTCGCCGGGGTTGACCGCCGGTGCGATAAAGAGGGAAGCGGTTCACCGCCTGCCTGTGGCGCACACCCTCGTCATCGTTGAAAGCCCCACCAAGGCCCGCACCATCCGCGGGTTCTTGCCGAAGGACTTCAAGGTTGAGGCCTCGATGGGGCACGTGCGCGACTTGCCCAACAACGCGAGCGAGATCCCCGCTGCCCACAAGGGCGAGAAGTGGGCCAATCTCGGCGTGAACACCACCAACGACTTCGAGCCGCTCTACGTGGTGCCGAAGGACAAAAAGAAGGTGGTCAAGGAACTCAAGGACGCCCTCAAGGGCGCCGATCAACTCCTACTGGCGACCGACGAAGACCGGGAAGGGGAATCGATCAGCTGGCACCTGCTGCAGCTGCTCAACCCGAAGGTGCCGGTGAAGCGGATGGTCTTCCACGAGATCACCAAGGAGGCCATCGGTCGCGCCCTGGAGCAGACCCGAGAGCTCGATATGGAGCTCGTCCATGCCCAGGAAACCCGGCGGATCCTCGATCGCCTGGTGGGTTACACCCTCTCCCCGCTGCTCTGGAAGAAGGTCGCCTGGGGCCTGAGCGCCGGACGGGTCCAGTCCGTGGCCGTGCGGCTGCTGGTGCAACGGGAACGGGCCCGCCGCGCCTTCAAGAGCGGCAGCTATTGGGATCTCAAAGCCCAGCTGGCTCAAGGCAGTTCCCCCTTTGACGCCAAGCTCACCCACCTCAAGGGCGAGCGCATTGCCGGTGGTTCCGATTTCGACGAAAACACCGGTGGACTGAAGGCCGGCAGCAAGGTTCGTTTGCTCAGCGAGGCCGATGCCCGCAGCCTGCGCGAGGCCGTCTTGGCTGCGCCCTGGCGGGTGTCGTCCGTGGAGGAAAAGCCCTCCACCCGCAAGCCGGTGGCCCCCTTCACCACCAGCACCCTGCAGCAGGAAGCGAACCGCAAGCTGCGTCTCTCGGCCCGCGAGACCATGCGCACGGCCCAGGGGCTCTACGAGCGGGGCTTCATCACGTACATGCGCACCGACTCGGTGCATCTCAGTGACCAGGCCATCAATGCGGCCCGCAACTGTGTCGCCGATAAATACGGCAAGGACTACCTGAGCGGCTCACCCCGTCAGTTCTCCACCAAGGCCCGCAACGCCCAGGAGGCCCACGAGGCGATTCGCCCCGCCGGTGAGAGCTTCCGTGATCCCTCCACCACTGGCTTGGACGGCCGGGACCTGGCCCTCTACGAGCTGATCTGGAAACGCACCGTCGCCTCCCAGATGGCGGAAGCCCGCCTGACCATGCTCAGCGTTGAGTTGGAGGTGGATGGCGGCAGCCTCGGACCCGCCAGCTTCAAGGCCAATGGCAAACGCATTGATTTCCCCGGTTTCTTCCGCGCCTACGTCGAGGGAAGCGACGACCCCGATGCGGCGCTGGAAGGCCAGGAAGTCCTGCTGCCAAGCCTGAAGAGTGGCGATAGCCCCAGCTGCAAAGGCGTGGAGGCGCTGGGCCACCAAACCCAGCCCCCCGCTCGCTACAGCGAAGCGGCCCTGGTGAAGATGCTCGAGAAGGAGGGCATTGGTCGCCCCTCCACCTACGCCTCGATCATCGGCACGATCGTCGACCGCGGCTACGCGACCCTGCAGAGCAATGCCCTGACCCCGAGCTTCACGGCCTTCGCTGTGACGGCCCTGCTGGAGGAGCATTTCCCCGATTTGGTGGACACCAGCTTCACGGCTCGGATGGAGGGCACCCTCGATGACATCTCCACCGGGAAGGTGCAGTGGCTCCCTTACCTGGAGAGCTTCTACAAGGGTGATCAGGGGCTCGAGACCCAGGTTCAGCAGCGGGAAGGGGATATCGACCCCACCGCCTCCCGCACCATTGCCCTGGAGGGGCTGCCCTGTGTGGTTCGGATTGGTCGCTTTGGGGCCTATCTGGAAACCAAGCGCGTGGCCGACGACGGCAGCGAAGAGCTCCTGAAGGCCACCCTCCCCAACGAGATCACTCCAGCGGATCTCGACGCGGACAAAGCGGAATTGATCCTCAAGCAGAAGGCCGATGGGCCCGAAGCGTTGGGTGAAGATCCCGAGACCGGAGATTTGGTCTATCTGCTGTTTGGCCAGTACGGGCCCTACGTGCAGCGCGGTCAGGTCAGTGACGAGAATCCCAAGCCCAAGCGGGCCTCCCTGCCCAAGGGCACCAAGCCCGAAGACCTGACCCTGGAGGACGCCCTGGGGCTGCTGCGTCTCCCCAGGCACCTGGGCGAACACCCCGATGGCGGCAAGGTCGAGGCCGGTCTGGGTCGGTTTGGCCCCTATGTCGTCCACCACAAGGGCAAGGGCGAGAAGGACTACCGCTCCCTCAAGGCTGAGGACGATGTCCTGATGGTGGGCCTCTCCCGTGCCCTGGAGTTGCTGGCGATGCCCAAGCGGGGTCGCGGCGGCCGCACGGCCCTGAAGGATCTCGGCACCCCTGAGGGCGGCGATGAAGCCATCCAGCTCTTTGATGGTCCCTATGGCCTGTACGTCAAGCAGGGCAAGGTGAACGCCTCGCTGCCGGAAGGAACAACAGCCGACACCATCACCCTTGAGCAGGCGGTGGAGTTGCTGGCCGCGAAGGCGGCCTCGGGCAAAGGCAAGGGCCGCAAGACCGCAGCGAAATCCACCACCGCCAAGAAACCAGCCGCCAAAAAGCCCGCGGCGAAAAAAGCGCCGGCCACCACCAAAACGGGTCGGCTTCGGGCTAGCGCAGTGAGGATCATCAAGGCGGCCGACAGCTGATGGCGCCACTGCGCTGGGGTTCGCTTGTGTTGCTCGCAGCGGCCTTGGCCGGCTGCCAGGGCACCCCCCTTGGCGACCAGCTGTCGCGGAGTTTTTCCAGTCCGCTCCCCGAGGCACCGCCTGCGGCCGCCCCGACTCAGCCCGCCGAGCCCAAGAAGGAGGAGAAGAAACCGGTGGCCCAAAAGCCGGCGCCGAAACCCCCTGAAGCGCCAGCGGCTCCTCGTCCCAGCGCACCGCCGGCCCCCTATCGGGTGACGATCAAATTGCCCGCCGCTGATCCTTCCGCCCCTGCGGAGGTGCTGACCCAGGCCTTGCGCGCCGCTGGCTTGGCCTTTGAAGTGGAGACCATTGAGCGCGTCCCCAACGGGACGACGCCCACACGCACCGCTGCGCCTGAACCGCGCTAGGCCGGCCCGATCCCATGTCCTTGAGTCGCCGTCAGGCCCGACAGCTCACCGATACGGCCTACCTGGCGGCGGCCACAGCCTTGCTCTGGGTGGGCCTCTACTACCTCCCGGTGGGTGGTGCCCTGTTTCGCCTGGCGCTGCCCTTGCCCCTGGCGTTGCTGCAGCTTCGCCATAACGGCCGTTGCGCCGTGGAGGGTGTGGCCGTGGCGGCCCTGCTCTTGGTGGCCTTGATGGGGCCGATTCGCGGTCCGTTGGTGCTCTTCCCCTATGGCTTCCTGGCCCTTTGGCTGGGCTGGTGTTGGAGTCGGGGTCTGAGTTGGTACCTGAGCTGGGGCGTGGGTGTGTTGATCGGCGCCGGTGGCTTCCTGGTGCGGGTGGCGGTGCTCTCGATCCTCCTGGGCGAAAACCTTTGGGTCCTGATCACCTCCGCCGCCTCCCAGGTGCTGGAGCGGCTTCTTGGCTTGGTCCAGATCGGCGGTGGACCGGATCTCTTTCAGGTGCAGCTGATGGCCCTCGCCCTGGTGCTGGTGCAAAACCTGATCTATGTGCTGGCCCTGCATGCGGTGGCCCTCTGGATCTTTCCCCGCCTGAAGAGTCCGATCAGCGAGCCTCCGGCTTTGTTGCGCCCCCTATTGGCCCTGGATCCGCTTTGACACTGGAGCGAATCAGCGGCGAGGCGGCCTGGGCGGAGCAGTGGTGCCAGCGCCTCAGGGCCGCTGCCAGCGAGACCCGAGTGTTGTTGCTGCTGGCTGGCACGGACACGGCGGCGGTGCCGGGGATCTCGGCCGCCGGGGCCACCCCTGAGTCCCGCCGCTTCACGGCCGCCGCCGATGCCGAGTTGCTCTGGCAGGGCCCGGCCGCTCGGCGACCCCATGCCTTGCCGCCCCTGCCGGCGGGGGTCTCTCCCGCCTTGATTGCCTGGGCGGTTCTGGAGGGCTTGGCCCTGGAGCCCTTGGTGCTGAATCTGGGGGCGCCCGTCGCACCGGCCATCCCCCATCTCCAGCTCAACCCGTCGCCCGCGCGCTGCCTCAGCGGCGGGCAGGCGATGGATCCCGAGCGGGTGCAAGCCCTCTGGGGCTGGGGGGAGCGCTGGGGCCGCGGCTTGGCCCGCTCCGGCCAACCGGTGTTGCTCAGCGAGTGTGTGCCTGGGGGGACGACCACCGCCCTGGCGGTCCTGGAGGCCCTGGGGATTCCCTCCATGGGCTTAGTCAGTGGCAGCGTTCGCCAGCCGGATCACCAGCTCAAGGCGCGCTTGGTTCAACGGGGATTGGCGGCTGCTCAATTGGCTGCGGATGCCAGCCCCCAGGCTGTGTTGGCTGCGGTGGGTGACCCGATGCAGGTGGTTGCGGCGGCCCTGCTGAAGCAGGCGGCCTTGGCGGGAACGCCGTTGCTCTTGGCGGGCGGCAGTCAGATGGCGGCTGTCCTGGCCCTGGCCTTGGCGGCGTGTACACCGCCTGAGCGCCAGCAGCTCTGCCAGCAGGCGGCGGTGGTGACCACCGCCTGGGTGGCCCATGAGGTGGCCAGCGATTTCCCGGGGCTGATGCTGCAACTGGCCCAGCGCTTTGCGGTGCAGCCGCTGGCCTTTGCCACGGGCCTGCGCTTCACGGAGAGCCGCCGCCCGGAGTTGCTCGATTACGAGCGCGGCTACGTCAAAGAGGGAGTTGGCGCTGGGGGCTTGGCCGCCCTCTGGCAGCTCAGCGGGCGTTCGCTGCAGGCGCTGCAGGACGCCTGTGAGCAGGCCTGTGACCAGCTGCAGCACCCGGCCTAGCCTGCGCTTGTGACTTCCCGCCGCCACGCTCTGCAACTGATGGCTTCAGTGGCGGCCCTGGGCGCGGCTGCCGGCTGTGCACCGGCGCGCTCTGGCCAGCCGCAGCTGTTGAGCGTGAAAGGGGACTTGCCCAAGGCCTGGCTGCAGGAGCTGCCGTCGCCCTGGCAGCCCCGCGCCCTGGAGAGCCCGGAGCAGCTCCTGAGCCTGGTGGATCGCTCCGCCTTGCAGGAGCAGCCCCTGGCGGGGGCTGCCTTGTTGGCCCTCGGAGACGGCTGGGCCCAGCAGCTCGATCGCGCCCGGCTCCAGCCCCTCGAGGCTCCGGCCCTGCTCGAGCAGCTGGCGCCTATGGCCCAGGCCCCCAGTCGGTTATTTGCGGCTGAGGGCGCTGTTCCCCTGGCTTTCCCGTGGGCCTTTGGCACCTGGTTGTTGGTGCTGCGCAGTCGCCCGGACCTCTGGCGGCAGCGCGAGTTGGGTTGGTCGTTGCTGCTCGATCCCAGCCTTCGCGGCAAGGTCGTGCTGCCCTCCAGTCCGCGGGTGGTGATCGAGCTGGCCCTGCGTCAGTTGGGTCTCTCCAGCGGCGATCCCAAGGCCCTGAGCAACCCAGCGCTGCCGCAGCAGCTGTCCCAGTTGGTGGGGCAGGCGTTGGCGCTGGATGAGCGCGATGGACTGAATCTGCTGTTGGCCGGTGAGGCGGATGCGGCGGTGGTTCCCAGCCATCGGGCGATTCCCCTGCTGAAGAAAGATCCGCGGCTCTCGGCTTTCCTTCCGGAGTCCGGCTCTCCGCTCTGGTGGCAGCTGCTGCTCCGTCTTCCTCCCCAGGACACAGCGGGGGTGGATCCGCCGCTTCCCCTGGAGTGGGTGCGCGATGGCCTCAGCCTGCCCCTGGTGGATCGCCTGTTGGCGGCGGGTTGGGTGCCCCCGCTTCCGCGTCAGCGCTTGGAGCCTGTGCTGCAGCGCTGGCCTGAGCGACTGCGGCCTTTGTTGCTCCCCAGTGAGGCGGTGCTGCAACGCTGCAACAACTTGCCGGTGTTCACGCCCGCGGAGCGCAGCCGCTGGCAGACCCTGTGGGATCAGGCCCTCAGCCGCTAACCCCAGAGCCTGCGCCGGGGTGCGGCCGCCAGGCGTTGATGGGTTTCAGCCAAGAGTTCAGGAATGGGGAGCTGATGGGGACAGCGGGGTAGGCACTCGCCACAGCCTTCGCAGGCGGAGGCATTCACGCTCTCCCACCAGTGCCCGGCTCTTCCGATCAGGTTGTAGCGCTCCTGGGCGAAGGCGCTGAGGCCATGGCCGAGGTCCAGGTTGCGCAGGCGCAGCAGCTCGGGGATTGGTACCTCGTTGGGGCAGGGCAGGCAGGCCCGGCACTGCTGGCAGGCGGTCTCAGCCAGTCGACCCTGGCCGGCCTGCCAGGCCCGCTCCAGGGCTTGGCGATGGCTCGGTTCCAGACCAATCTCCTTGTCGACCATGAGGCGTTGGGCCAGGTCCAGGTCGCTGGCTTGGGCGGCCCCCAGGGTCAAGCAGGAGATGCCCGCATCGAGCAGGAAGCGATAGGCCAACTCCAAGGGCTCAAAGGGATCGCAGTCGGCGCGCAGTTGCTCAGGTGGGGCGTAGAGCCGGCCCCCCTTATCGGCTGGCGAGATGGCCAGGACCCCGATTCCCTCCCGCAGGGCCGCCTGGGCCAGGGGCAGTCGGGTTTGATCGAACCAATGGAGGTGCAGGCTGCAAAAGCTGAAGCGGGCAGAGGCGAGGGCGGCCTCAATCAGCGAGAGCTCGCCATGGCTCGAGAACCCCACCTGGGTGACCAGTCCCTCCCCCAGGGCCCACTGCAGCAGATCCGCTCCGGCCCCCTCGAGGGCCCAATCCAGGTGCTCCCTGCGGTTGAGGCCATGGACCGCAAGGTTGTCGAGCTGTTGCACGCCCAGGCGTTGCAGGATCCCGCGGAGCTGCGTCTGTCCCTCCTCCAGGCTGATCCCCGGCAGCAGCTTGCTGGTGAGCACCAGCTCCCCAGGGGGGCGTGCACGCAGGGCCTGGCCCAGGAAGGCTTCTGCGGGGCCGTAGGCCGGGGCGGTCTCAATGTGATTGATGCCCGCGGCCAGGGCGGCATCGAGCACCTCCGCCATCTGCTGCGGGCTGCTGGTGGCCCGCATCGTGCCCAGGCAGAACGGGGAGACCCGTGGTCCTTGGCCAAAGGGGCGGCGCTCAGCCAGGGTCTTCCTCCGCCTCCGTCTGGGCTTGGTTGATGTGCCTCACAAGCTCGGCGGGACTGATGCCATCGATGAAGCGGCGGAAATCGGCGGCATCTTCCGCATCGGCCTCAGCATCCACGGGGATGGAGGCATCAGCGACGACCTCCTCCAGCATCCAGATCCCACTGCCGGTGCGGACGGCCAGGGCAATGGCGTCGCTGGGTCTGGCGTCGAGCTCCAGCTCCTCGTCGCCCTCGGTGCGCAGTTTCAGCACGGCACGAAAGGTGCTGTCTTCGATGGCGTGGACGATCACCTTGGTCAGCTCCAGCCCCCCGGCCTGCAGCAGTTCCACCATCAGGTCATGGCTCAGGGGCCTGGGCGGGGTCTGGTCGCTGAGCCCGGCCATGATGTTTTGGGCTTGGGCCTGGTCGATCCAGATGGGCACCTGACGCCGCCCGGATGGATCGCGGAGCAGCACGATCGGACTTCGACTGGCGGCGTCGAGGGCAATGCCGGCCACTCGCATTTCGACCATGGCTTGCCCGCTTTCCCTTCTGCCCGATTATGGCCAGTGTTGATCAGGCCACCGCATGTTCACTGGGCTGGTTCAGGCCACCGGAGAGCTGCAGCGCAGCAGCGGCGGTTTGCGGCTGCGCATCCCCCGGGGCTCTGAGCTCGATCCGGCCCAGCTGGCCCTCGGGGACAGCGTGGCGGTTGATGGGGTCTGCCTGACGGTGACCGAGCGCTCCGCCAGTGGGTTCTCAGCCGATGTCAGTGAGGAGACCCTCAGCCGCACCACCCTCTCGGCCAAGGCCGACCGTGGCGGCTGGGTCAACCTGGAGCCGGCCCTACGTCTTCAGGATCGACTGGGCGGCCATTTGGTCAGCGGCCACGTCGACGGCTTGGGCGAGGTGGTGGGGGTGGAGCAGCAAAGCGCCTCTTGGAAGCTCACGCTGCGTTGGCAGGATCCCTCTTTCGGTCGCTACATCTGCGAGAAGGCCAGCGTTGCTGTCGATGGCATCAGCCTGACGGTGGCGGGCTGCAGTCAGGACGGGGCTGAGTTTTGGATCGCCGTGATCCCCCACACCTGGGGCACGACGACCCTGCAGCATCTGCAGCGCGGCACGGCGGTGAATCTGGAGGCAGACCTGCTGGCGAAGTACACCGAACGCTTGTTGCAACACGGGACGGCGTCGACGGCTCCGATTAGTGAGGCCTGGTTGAAGGAGCACGGCTGGAGCTGACAACACCAGATGCCATGCCTACGTTCCGGGGGTTCGTGTTCCTGCTGAACACTTCATGGCTTCTGACGACAATTCCGGTCTGATGGTGGGCGCCCTGCGCAGCTTCACCGTGGCCGAGGGCATCCTGCTGCTGGTGCTGGGTGTCCTTGCCCTGATCTTCCCGATGATTGCCTCCGCCTGGGTGACGGTGGTGGTAGCCCTGGCTTTTTTGGTCGGCGGCATCATCGGCTGGGTGAACAGCCTCAACCGCTCGAGGCAACTGAGCCAATGGCACTGCTTCTGGCGCCTCGTGGTCTCGACCCTGTTTGTGGTCACCGGGGCTTGGATCATCCAGCAGTTCAGTGCTGGGGTTGAACCGGCTGCCGCTCAAGTGGCGGCGTTGGCCTTCGCCATCGGCATCGTCTTTTTGGTGGAGGGTGCGGTGGCCAGCATCGTTTCCCTGTCCCATCGGGAGATGGCCGGGTGGGGCTGGGGTTTGGCCAATGGCATCGTCACCTTGATCCTTGGCCTGATCATCGTGTCGATGAAGGGCCTGGGTCTGCTGAGCGTGATCGGCATCCTGGTGGGGATCAGCTTCCTCTTCAGCGGCATTGACCTTCTGGTCTTCAGTGCCGCGTTCCACGGTCCAGACGAGCGCTGAATCGCGCAGGGGATCTCCCTTAGAGGGCTTCGTTTGCGCTGCCGTCCTGTTCCACGGGCAGTAGCCAAATGGAGCCCGTTTCTTTGTGGACTTCGATCTTGAACTCCTGGCCGGGCTCTAGCCCCATGCGCCTGGTGTAGGCGTTGCCGATCAGGAGGTTGCCGTTGCCATGGACCTTGGTGCGGAATTCCGCTTGCCGCCCCTTGGTGCCGCTGCCACCGCCGCTTTGGCTGGGGAGCTTGTAGCCCTTGGCTTCCACCAGGGCGCGATAGAAGCTTTTTTTGAGAAGACGGCCACTGGGACCGACATAGCCACAGGCCCGAGCGATCTGATCTTCAGGCCGATTGCTGAGCGAACGGGCTTTGTCCAGTAGCGCCTTGCCTTCCAGCATCTGGGTCGGCTTGGTTGTCTTCTCTTCGACGAACACCGCTGCAGTGGGTCGCTGGCGGCCCGATTGTGCCGATCACTTGCAATGCTTCGCAAGGGCAACTTGCAAGAACTGTGATCAAACAGCTGCCCTACAGCAGATAAAGGATTCCGTAGAGCACCACCCAGATCCCATCGACGAAGTGCCAATAAAGCTCGGCGGCCTCCAGGGGAAAGAGGTTGTCAGAGCTGACGCGGCCCCCTTCACGGCACTGCCACCAGACGATCAGGATCATCAAGCCGCCCAAGGTGACGTGCAGGCCGTGGAAGCCCGTGATGGCGTAGAAGGTGCTGGCAAAGAGGTTGTCGGTCAGACCAAAGGGCAGCTCGAAGTACTCCTTCATCTGACCGGCCAGAAAGGCAAAGCCCAGGGCGGCACTGATCAAAAGCCAGCGTTGGCAGAGGGCCTTTTGATTGCGCTTCAACGCTGCGCCAGCCCGGTGGAAGGTGAAGCTGCTGATCAGCAGCAACAGGGTGTTGATGGTGGGTAGCACCATCTCCAATTCGTAGGTCGCCCCGGATGGCAGGGGGTTAACGGCTCGGAAGGTCAGATAGGCGGCAAAGAAACCGGCGAAGGTCATGCCATCGGCCACCAGGAAGGTGGCGAGGCCGAACATCCTGAAGTCGCCGTGGTGCTCCTGGTGCTCGGTGCCCTGTTCTTGGTTCAGGGATTCGCTTGTGCTCAGGCTTGTCATGGCATTCAGGAGCGCTGGTCAGAGTTGCCGAGCTTCCACAGCTCAGAGCCCGAGGTGGCGGCCAATGGCAGTTCGCCGGCGGGGGTGCCATAGCCGTAGGGCTCTTTCACCAAGGGGGCCTCGCCCTTCCAGTTCTCCACCGGTGGAGGGGAGCTGGTGAGCCATTCGGGGGTTAGGGCATTCCAGGGGTTGTCTCCGGCTGGTGCGCCGTTGAAGGCACTCATGACGACGTTCAGCAGGAAGGGCAGGGTGCTGATGGCCATCAGCAGCGCCCCAACACTGCTGAGCTGGTTGATCAACTCAAATTGCGGGTCGTATTCGGCAACGCGGCGCGGCATGCCATTGAGGCCAAGCCAGTGCTGCGGAGCGAAGCAGAGGTTGAAGCCGACAAAGGTCAAGAGAAAGTGCAGCCGTCCCAGGTCCTCGTTGAGCAATCGGCCGGTCACCTTGGGATACCAGTGGTAGATCGAGGCAAAGATCACAAACACCGTGCCGCCGTAGACGATGTAGTGGAAGTGGGCGACGACGAAGTAGGTGTCGTGCACGTGAATGTCGAAGGGGACCTGGGCGAGGGCGACGCCCGTGATTCCCCCGAAGACAAAGTTGATGATGAAGCCGCAGGAGAAGAGCATCGCGCTGTTGAGGGCAATGCGGCCTCCCCACATGGTGGCGAGCCAGTTGAAGAACTTGATCCCTGTCGGGACGGCGATAAAGGAGGTGGCGATGGTGAAGAACAGCCGCATCCAGGGAGGCGTGCCGCTGGTGAACATGTGGTGGGCCCAGACGATCAGGCCCAAGAAGACGATGCCCATGATCGAATACACCATCGTTGTGTATCCGAAGAGCGGCTTGCGGCAGTGGATCGGCAGGATTTCGCTCACCAGGCCAAAGGCCGGCAGCACCATGATGTAAACCGCGGGGTGGGAATAGAACCAAAACAGGTGCTGATAAACCACCGCATTGCCGCCCAGGCTTGGGTTGAAAAAGCCGGTGTGGGCAATGATGTCGAAGCTCAGTAGCACCAGCGTCCCGGCCAGGACGGGGGTGGAGAGCACCACCAAGATGCTGGTGCCGAGCATCGCCCAGCAGTACATCGGGAGCTGCATCAGCTTGAGCCCCGGTCGCCGCAGTTTGAGGATGGTGGCGATGAAGTTGATCCCGCCAAAGATGGAGCTGCCGCCCAGAAGCAGCACGCTCAAGATCCAGATGATCTGACCGGTGGCCGGGGTCGTGATGCTCAGGGGTGGATAGGCGGTCCAGCCCGACTGGGCAGCGCTGGCAATGAAGTAACTGCTGATCAGGAGCAACCCGGCTGGAGGGATCAGCCAAAACGCCACCGCGTTCAGTCTTGGGAACGCCATGTCGCGCGCTCCCACATAGAAGGGAATCAGGTAGTTGCCAAAGGCCCCATTCACCACCGGGACGATCCAGAGAAAGATCATCACCGTCCCGTGCAGGGTCAGGACTTCGTTGTAGGTCTCCCTGGGAAGGAAGTCCGAAATCGGGGTCAGCAGCTCGGTTCGAATCGCTCCAGCGAGGGCGCCACCGATCAGATAAAAAATGAAGCCACAAACCAGATACTGCAGCCCGATCACCTTGTGGTCGGTGCTGAAACTCAGGTAGCGCAGCCAGCCTTGGGGTTGCAGCGGCGTGCGGTGCTCAGGGGTCAGGCTGATGGTCATGACTGCACCGGGGTTTGTGGGGCTGCGCTGGCAATCGGACTGTTCTGGTTGACCCAGGCCTCGAAGGTCTCGGGTTCATCGACGATCACGGTCGAGCGCATTCCGCCGTGGTACGGGCCGCAGAGCTCTGCGCAGACGATCGGATAACGGCCAGCTCTCGTGGCGGTGAAACTCAAGAGTGTGGGCTGACCGGGGATGACGTCTTGCTTCAGGCGGAATTCGGGGACCCAGAAGGCATGGATGACGTCATTGGCCTTCATGCGCAATGCCACCGGCTGCCCCATGGGCACATGCAGCTCGCCGCTCGTGATCTCAGCCCCCGGGTAGTGAAAGATGAACGCGAACTGCATGGCCGTCACGTCGATCGGCAGTGGGGCTAGGGCGTCGTCGCTCTCCAGGCTCACGGGGCTGATACCGCCCCAGGTGCGGGACTCCTCCATCTCCCCGCCCATGGCATGCATGCTGTGGTCATTGAGCGGAGCCATGCCGCCCATCCGGTCGTAGATGTCGTAGCTATAGATGCCGACAAACAAGACCACCACGGCGGGAATGGCGGTCCACAGGATCTCGAGCGGGAGGTTCCCCTCGACGGCTTCGCCATCACCGCTCTCGCCTGGCTTGCGCCGGAACTTCACCAGGCTGTAGAGGATCAGCCCGACAATCCCGACAAACAGGATGGTCCCAATGCTGAAGAGCACCTTGAAGAGCTCGTCATAAACAGGCGCGTTGGCGCTGGCGTCAACCGGCAGGAGGTTGACGTTCTGCCCGATCCAGAGGCCCATCAACACCAGGGCCATTCCGGTGATCAGGGTGAGGATTGCGGCTGGTATCCGCATCGTCCTGAAATCAATCGAGGTCAGCCTATGGAGGCTTGATCGTCGACGCGTTGTTCGTGGTTCTTTGCAGCAATCCGCCGCTTCTTGGTGAGGGAACGCTCACCCATTGATCACTGTTGGTGTCGCTTTTGGGTGGCGCGTGACGGACGTCTGCGAAGCCGGTGTGACGTCATTAGGTTGACGCCAACCGCCCTTCTCCAGCAGAGATGTTCGGCGCCATGCAGCCCAACAAACGAGACGGCCTCGCCGCACTCTGCGCCCACCTGTTGGTCGCACTGATTGCGCTGGTGGTCATCGGCGGGGCGACGCGTGTGATGGAGGCAGGTCTGGCTTGCCCAGACTGGCCCCTTTGCTACGGCTCCCTCTTGCCGGGGCGCCAGATGAACCTGCAGGTCTTCCTGGAGTGGTTCCATCGCCTGGATGCCTTTGTCGTCGGTGTGGGCCTTCTGGTTCTCACCTCGGTCAGTTGGTGGTGGAGGCGGGAGTTGCCCAAGGGCTTCCCCCTCCTGGCCAGCCTGAGCCTGGTGCTGGTGGCTGTTCAGGCGGGCTTGGGTGCACTAACGGTGACCCTGCTGTTGCCATTCCCTGTGGTGACGGCTCACCTGCTCACCGCCCTGGTCTTGGTTGCTCTGCTGAGCGGTTTGAGTGAGTTGCTGAGGGCCGGCTCCCTGGCTTCTTCGTCAGGGCGTTCTCTGTTCTGGGCTGGCCTCACCGCAGTCCTGGCGACTGCGGTGTTGGTGCAGTGCCTCTTGGGCGGACTCATGGCCAGTCAGTGGGCGGCAGGCCGGTGCCTGAGCGCTGGGGAGGGCTGCTCCTGGCTCTTGATGCACCGCCTGGGTGCTCGGCCGGTGGGTCTGCTGGTGCTCCTGGGTTCGGGACTGCTGCTTTGGAAGCGTCCGGCGGAGCGCCCCTTTGCCTTGGCTGCGGCACTGCTGGTTCTGCTGCAGATCGCCCTGGGCGTGCTGAGTTTGCGTCTCAGCCTGTCCGTTCCAGCGGTGACCGTGGCACACCAGCTGGGCGCTGCTCTCTTGGTGGCCGTTCTGGCGGCCTTGACCGTTCGTAGTTGGCCGGAGGTGCTTCGTGGTTAATGCCTTGCCCCTGACCCGTGAGGAGATCGTTCCCTCCAGGAAGCGGCTGAAGTTGCCCCCCTGGCTGGAGATCGCCAAGCCCCGTTTGATCCCCCTGTTGCTGGCGACCACCCTTGGCGGGATGGCGATGTCGGAAGGCTGGCCCCTGCCTCCTCTCCGCCTGGCCTGCACCTTGGGTGGTGGCGCCTTGGCCGCCGCAGCGGCTGGGGTCCTGAATTGCCTTTGGGAGCAGGAGCTCGATGGCCGCATGCAGCGAACCAGCGGCCGTGCACTCCCCTCCGGTCGCCTGTCGATCACGACGGCTTTTGCCATTGCCGTCACCCTCACGCTGACGGCGGCGACGCTGCTGGTGGGCGGGGTGAATTGTCTGGCCGCCAGCTTGTCGCTGCTGGGTCTGTGCAGTTACGTCCTGCTCTACACGGTGCTGCTGAAGCCCCGCACCACCCAGAACATCGTGATCGGTGGTGTGGCTGGAGCCATTCCCCCCCTGGTCGGTGCCGCCGCGGCAACGGGCCATCTGGGCCTGGGGAGTTGGTGGTTGTTTGCCCTGGTGATGCTGTGGACGCCAGCCCATTTCTGGGCCCTCGCTCTGCTGCTGAAGGAGGACTACCGCGCCGTCGGGATCCCCATGCTCCCGGTGGTGAAGGGCAGTGGTGCCACCGCTGAGGCCATTCGTTGGTATGCCCTGGCGACGGTGGTGCTGAGCCTGGTGGGTGTCTGGGCCTTGCCCGGTGGGGGGTTGCTCTACGGGCTCCTGCTGCTCCCCTTCAATGCCCGGCTCTTGCAGATGACCTGGAATTTGCACAAAGACCCGGATGATCTGCAGCGGGCCAAGGGGTTGTTTCGCTGGTCGATCTTCTATCTCTTTGGCGTCTGTCTGCTGCTGCTGATGGCTCGGATGCCGGCAGGGGAGCAGTTTTCGCAGCAGGGCTTTGCCCTGCTGGGTTGGAGTGGGTCCGGCAACGCAGGTTTCACCCTGGTGGCATCGCTGGTGAGCGGCGCTTTCTAGAGTCGATTTCTCTAGTGCTCCAGCGAGGTCGGCGGCGGTGACTCATCCAGTGATTGATCTGGAGAACGTCTCCAAGCGCTACGGAAAAGGTGAGAAGGCCGTTGATGCCTTGAACGGCCTGAATCTTCAGGTCCCTGGTGGCAGTTTGTTCGGCTTGTTGGGTCCCAACGGGGCGGGCAAAACAACGACCCTGCGCATCCTCGCCACCCTGTTGGCCCCGTCCAGCGGCCGTGTCCAGGTGGCGGGTCTCGACGCGCTCACAGACCCCCGCGGTGTCCGCGAGCGTTTGGGTTATGTGGCCCAAGAGGTTGCCCTCGACAAGATTCTCAGCGGCCGTGAGCTGCTCCAGTTGCAGGGCGACCTGTATCACCTGGCCCGTTCAGCCCGGGACCAGCGCATTGCTGAGCTGATTGATCTGCTGGGGATGGCGGACTGGATTGACCGCCGCAGCGGCACCTACTCCGGTGGGATGCGCCGGCGTTTGGATTTGGCCTCCGGTCTGCTGCACCGTCCGGATGTCTTGGTGCTCGATGAGCCCACCGTTGGTCTGGATATCGAGAGTCGCGCTGCCATTTGGACCGTGCTGCGCCAACTGCGCGACCAGGGCACCACGGTGCTGCTGAGCAGTCACTACCTCGAGGAGGTCGATGCCCTGGCGGATCAGCTGGCGATCATTGAGGACGGTCGGGTGATTGCTGCGGGCCCCCCCTCCGAACTCAAGGCGGCCCTCGGCGGTGACCGCGTCACCCTGCGGGTGAGGGAGTTCAGCGATGAACCCGAGGCCCTACGGGTTCAGCAGCTGCTGCAGGCCTGCCCGGGGGTGCGTCAGGTGGTGGTCAACCGAGCCCAGGGCTTCTCCTTGAATTTGGTGGTGGAACACGACGGTGTGGTGGAGCAGTTGCGCCGTCAGCTGGCTGAAGCCCAGCTCCCTGTTTTTGCCCTTGCCCAAAGCCGCCCCAGCCTGGATGACGTCTACCTCCAGGCCACGGGTCGGACCTTGATGGATGCCGAGCTGGCGGTGGCCGGTGTCCGTGATGCCAAGGCGGAGCGCAAGCAGTCCATGCGTTGACCGTGGCTTTGGTTCGGGATTTCCCGTGGATGGACTTTTCTGTTATTTGAGATGACCAGCGCTTCCTCTTCTTTGCTCAGCCCGGCCCCCAGCGCCAGCGCCCCGCGGTCAGCCCTGGCTGACCTGACGCAGGAGACCCTGGCGTTGACCCGCCGTCTGTTCCTGCAGCTGGCGCGCCGTCCGTCGACCCTGGTGGCGGGGGTCCTGCAACCCCTGATTTGGCTGGTTCTCTTTGGGGCCCTCTTCGCCAATGCCCCTGAGGGTCTGCTGCCCGAGGGCATGAGTTACGGCCGCTTCCTCGGTGCCGGCGTGATTGTCTTCACGGCCTTCAGCGCTGCCTTGAATGCGGGCTTGCCGGTGATGTTCGATCGGGAGTTTGGTTTCCTCAATCGCCTGTTGGTGGCCCCGTTGCGCTCCCGCAGCTCGATTGTCCTGGCCTCGGTGCTCTACATCACGGCCCTGAGCCTGGTGCAGAGCGTCGCGATCATGGCCACCGCCTGGGTCTTGGGGTACGGCTGGCCCGGCGGTTCTGGGTTGCTCCTGGTGCTGCTGACCCTGTTGCTGTTGGTCTTCGCTGTGACGGGCCTGAGCTTGGGGTTGGCCTTCGCACTGCCAGGTCACATCGAGCTGATCGCCGTGATCTTTGTGGCCAATTTGCCCCTGCTGTTTGCCAGCACGGCCCTGGCTCCGATTTCCTTTATGCCGGCCTGGTTGGGCTGGCTAGCGGCCGTAAATCCCCTTACCTTCGCGATTGAGCCGATTCGCGCCGCTTACGCCGGTCATTTCTCCCTCTCAGCTGTGGTGTTGCATGCCCCCTATGGGGACCTCAGCGCTGCCGCTTGTTTAGGGGTTCTGGCCGCTTTGGCGTTGGGTTTGTTTCTGCTGATCCGCCCTCTGCTGGATCGCAAGCTCGCCTGATCTTTTCCCGCAGCGATCGTGCCCCAGCGCCCTTCTCCTCCGCCGTCACCGCAAGCCCGCCGCCAGGCCCACGTTTTGGCCCTGCGCCAGGCCTTGTCCGAGCGTGATCGCTCGAGCGTGGATGGGTTGCTCGGCCAGTGGGTCCATCGCCACGGGGTCGATGCTCTTGAGCCCCTGCTTCAGGAGTTGGAAGCCGAGGATTCAGAAGGACTCCACTGGTGGCGAACTCCTCAGGCTGAGCCCGAGCCCCTCGTCGTTGCCGTGCAAGAGGAGATGGCACCTGAACCGCAACCTGAAGTCGAGCCGGAACCCGAACCTGAGCCCGAACCGGTTGTGATGGCTGAGCCTGAACCTGTAGCGGCTCCGGTTCCGATCCCTCAGACCGCGTTCAAGCCCGTCGTGCGTCGTCGAGCCGCTGCGTCACGCCCTGCTCCGGCCCCCAGCCATCCCGCCTTGGCGGAGTTGCGTGCTTGGCTTCCCGGTTCGGAAGACTCCCGTGCTGCCTGATCCCTCGTTGCTCCGTGGCGGGCTGATCGTCTCGGTTCAGGCCCCTGAGGGCTCACCGATGCGGGACCCGCAGGTGATTGCGGCCATGGCTGAGGCCAGCCTCAACAACGGCGCGGTGGGTGTCCGCCTGGAGAGTCCTCAACACATTGGGGCGGTGCGCCGCCGCTGCCCGGAGGCTTTGATTATTGGCCTCTGGAAGCGCACGTTCCCCGATAGTTCCGTCTACATCACCCCCGGCTGGGAAGAGATTCAGGCGGTTTGGGCCGCCGGTGCCGATGTCATTGCCCTGGATGCCACTGATCGGGTTCGCCCCGCTGGGGCCCTCTTGCCCGATTTGGTGCAGCGCGCCAAGCAGGAGCTTGGAGCCTGCTTGATGGCGGATGTCGACAGTCTGGAGAACGGGTTGCGCGCCGCGGAGCTCGGCTGTGATTGGGTTGGCACAACCCTCTACGGCTACACCGAGTCCACCGCCTCCCTCAAGCCTCCTGCTTGGACTCTGTTGCGTCCACTGCGCGAGCAGCTCCCGGGTCCGGCGATGCTGATCTGTGAGGGTGGAATCGCCTCAGCCCAGCAGGCCAGGCAGGCCCTTGATGGGGGTGCCGATGCGGTGGTGGTGGGGACGGCGATTACCGGCGTGGATCTGCAGGTGGCGGCCTATCGCCGGGCCCTGGAGTCCTAGCGGTCCAAAAGCTTTCTGAAGGAGCAGGACCTGCAGCCCAGGCGAGTTCAAACTGAGCGTGTCTCGGTTGTCTCGAATGGGAGGAAAGTCGATGAGCTCCCAGCGTGGGCTGCCGTTTTTTTCAGTGGTGGTGGGCGTGACGCTCTTGGCCACACCCATAGCGGGCTTGCCCTTAGCTGAGCTCGAAGCGCTGAACCGGGAGCTGGGCCGCCTGTGCCGCAACCCACCCCCGGAAGCCCTTGCCGTCTGCCGGATTCACGCCCGCTTGATTCGGGTGATGTAGGCCGAGGCCGGCATCACATCATGCCGGGCATGCCCATGCCGCCCATGCCACCCATACCGCCCATGCCACCCATGGGATCCATGCCGCCACCACCCGGTGCGGCTGCGGCTGCCGGCTCGGGTTTGTCAGCGATCACCGCCTCGGTGGTCAGCAGCAGGGAAGCAATCGAGACGGCGTCCTGAAGGGCCAGGCGGACCACCTTGGCGGCATCAAGAATGCCTGCGGTGAGCAGGTTTTCGTAGGTGCCGGTCGCGGCATTGAAGCCGTTGCCAGTGGAGGCCACTTGGTCCGCCACAACGTTGGGGTCATAGCCCGCGTTGGCTGCGATCTGATGCAGGGGCGCAGAGAGAGCGCGCTGCACGATCTCAACACCGGTGCGCTCGTCGCCCTCCAGCTGGGCAGCTAGGCCATCGAGGTCGGCGGCGAGCTGGACCAGGGTGCTGCCACCGCCGGCGACGATGCCCTCTTCCACCGCGGCGCGGGTGGCGTTGAGGGCGTCTTCGATCCGCAGTTTGCGGTTGCGCAGCTCGGTTTCGGTGGGAGCACCCACCTTGATCACGGCAACGCCACCGGCCAGCTTGGCGATGCGCTCGGTGAGCTTCTCGCGGTCGTACTCAGAGTCGGTGTTCTCGAGCTCGCGCTTGATGGCGGCGACACGGTCGCGGACGGCAGCCTGGTGAGCGTCACTGGCCACGATGGTGGTGTCGTCCTTGCTGATCGTGATCCGGCGCATGCTGCCGAGATCCTCCAGACCCACTTGATCGAGGGCCATGGCACGGTCCTCGCTGATCAAGGTGGCACCCGTGAGGATGGCGATGTCCTGGAGCATGGCCTTGCGGCGATCGCCAAAGCCAGGGGCGCGGACGGCGGCCACCTGCAGAACCCCGCGGTTCTTGTTGACCACCAGGGTGGCCAGGGCTTCACCCTCGACTTCCTCCGAGAGGATCACCAGGGGCTTGCCAGCTTTCGACACGGCCTCCAGAACGGGCACGAGGTCGTTGATGGCACTGATCTTGCGGTCGGTGACCAGCAGCAGCGCATCTTCGAATTCGCAGACGCGACGGTCGTTGTCGGTGACGAAGTAGGGGGAGCTGTAGCCCCGATCGAAGGCCATGCCTTCGGTGATTTCCAGTTCGGTGGCGAGGCTCTTGCTCTCCTCGACGGTGATCACGCCATCGACGCTCACCTTCTCCATCGCCTCGCTGACCATCCGGCCGACTTCCTCATCGCCGCCGGAGCTGACGGTGGCCACCTGGCCGATGGACTCGCCGGCAACGGGGGTGGAACGCTGCTGGATGCCCGCCACGACTTGAGCGGTGGCCTTCTCCATGCCGCGGCGCAGGCTCACGGGGCTGGCGCCAGCGGCGACGTTGCGTAGACCTTCGCGGGTCATGGCCTGGGCCAGGACGGTGGCGGTGGTGGTGCCATCACCGGCCTGGTCCTTGGTTTTGGTCGCGACCTGCAGCAGGAGCTTGGCGCCGAGGTTCTCGAAGGGGTCTTCCAGTTCGATGTCCCGGGCGATGGTCACGCCGTCGTTGACGACATCGGGAGCCCCGAACTTCTTCTCGAGAACGACGTTGCGGCCCTTGGGTCCGATGGTGACCTTGACCGCATCGGCGAGGGCATTGACGCCGCGCTCGAGATAGGCGCGGGATTCATCGGAGAAGGAGAGCAGCTTGGCCATCGCGGAGGCTGATCGCGCTGTAGTGGCCACAGGCTCCCATGCAGAGGTGGCCCTTGGCTTGTGGGGAAAGCCGAATGGATCGCAGCTCACCCCTATCGCCCGCTCGATCTGCTCGATAGGGTTCGCGCCATGGAGGAGAGCATCAGCGACACCCTGGTCCAGGGCCTGGCCGATCCAACGGCCGGCAGCAACGTGATGGCGTTTCTGATCGTGGCCGGCCTGGGCTTGGGAATGGCCTTGATCTATGTGCCCCTGCGGGTCTTTTTGACTGTGACCGCCCGCAGTCGCCGGCTACGCCTGCTGCAGCGCATCCGACGACTGCGGGAGGAACTCACGCAACCGGTGGAGGGCTAGACCTCAGCGCATCACCATGCCGCCATCCACCTGCAGGACCTGGCCGGTCATGTAGGCAGCGGCGGGATCGGCCGCGAGGAAGCGAACGGCGCTGGCGACCTCGGTGGGTTGCCCCATCCGTCCCAGGGGAATGGCCTTGAGGATCGGCTCCTTGTCGAGCTCCGCGGTCATGTCGCTCTCGATGAAGCCAGGGGCCACAGCGTTCACGGTGACCCCGCGGCTCGCGAATTCCGCAGCGCTGCTGCGGGTCAGGCCAATCACACCAGCTTTGGCGGCGCTGTAGTTGGCCTGGCCGGGGTTGCCCATCAGTCCCACCACCGAGGTGATGTTGATGATCCGGCCGCTTCTGGCCTTCAACATCGCCCGGCTGACGGCTCGGGTGCAGAGGAAGACGCCGCTGAGGTTCAGGTCGATCACGCTCTGCCAATCGGCGCTCTTCATGCGCATCAGCAGGCCGTCACGGGTGATGCCCGCGTTGTTGACCAGCACGTCCAGGCGTCCTTCCTTCTCCAGGACGGCTTTGACCATGGTCTCCACCTGCTCTTCCTCGGCCACGTTGGCCTGGTGGGACCAGGCTTGGCCGCCTGCCGCCTGAATCTCAGCGACCACAGCCTCAGCCGCGGCGGGGGAGCTGGCGTAGTTCACCACCACCGTTGCGCCAGCCTGGGCCAGCTCGCGGGCAATGGAGGCCCCGATGCCTCGGCTGGCTCCGGTCACCAGAGCAACCTGACCGGCCAGGGGGGTGCTGTCCGCCATGGAGAACGCTGAAAAGTCGGACCAGGCTAGGCGGGCATGATTTTGACTTCAGCCAAGGCGGGGCCAAGCAGTTCCCCAAAGCGCTGCAACTGGCGTTTGCTGCCCATGACCACCAGCAACTGACCGGGACCCAGGCGGACATCACCGCCGGGGTTGGCGATGAGTGGCTCCGGCGCTCCGGTGCTGAGTTGGCTGGCCGCGGGGTTTCGGATCGCCAGGACCAGGGCACCACTGCGGCGTCCCAACTGCAGTTCCGAGAGACTGGCCCCGTTGAGGTCGCCGAGATCCTCGGGATGCTCGCTCAGCAGAAATTCGTCCACCTCACACTCGCTGCCGGCCAGCAGGTCCATGAAGGTCACCGCCAGGGGCCTCAGGGCGGTGGCGGCCATGGCACGACCGCCGGCCACATAGGGGCTCACCACCTGGTCAGCTCCGGCTAAACGCAGTTTCCCTTCCGCTTCTTCGCTGTCGGAGCGGGCAATCAGCCGGGCGCTCGGCGCCAATCCCCGGGCGCTGAGGATCACGTAGAGGTTGGCCGCGTTGCTCGGCAGGGCGGCGACCAGTGCTCGGCAGCGGTGGATGCCGGCCTCCTCCAGGGTTTCATCGAGGGTGGCGTCTCCCTGAAGGACCGTCAGGCCTCGCTGCTGTGCTTCCTCAATGCGGTCGCTGTCGTTTTCAACCACCAACAGTTGGACGTTTTCTCCATTCAGTTGATCCGCGATTTCGCGGCCCATCCGGCCGTAGCCGCAGAGGATGACGTGCTGATTCATCGATCGCTGCAGCTGTTGGCGGTAGCGCCGCTGGCGGATGCGGCGAAAGTAGCCGGAGTTGGTTAATTCCAGCAGTTTCTGGATGGTTTGCTGGACCACCACCAGGCCGCCCACCAACAGCAGCGCCGTGACGATGCGGCCGCCGGTGTGGATCAGTTGGGTGTGCTCATCGCTAAACCCCAGGGTGCTGAGGGTGATCAGCACCATCCAGTAGCAATCACCCCAGTCCCAGCCCTCCGCCAGTCGGTAGCCAACGGCGCCGGCATTGACGACCGTGGCCAGGGCCAGGATCGGGCCTGCCCAGGGGCGCCTGGCCACTTGCGTGCGAATGGGGCTGAGGAGGCCGCGGCGGCGCGGCAGTGAACGGGGTCGCTGCCGCATCGGTGTCATCCCAAGCCGAGGGCTTTTAAGACCTCAGGGGTGCCCAGCTGCTCAAGGGCTCCGGCCTGACCCACCGCTTGCACGCCCTCCCGTTGTGGCAGGGAGGCGGGGTCCTGGCCGAGGGCCACCAGAGGCATGCCACTGAGCAGGGCCAGTTGGCTGGTGATGGGATCACTGCTGAGGACCACATCACAGCTGGCCAGTTGCGCGGCCCGCTGCAGCAGATTGGCGCCACCGGCCTGGATGACCCGCAGGTCCGGCAGCTTGCTGCGGATGGCCTCGGGCAGTGCTCGCCAGTGTTCGGCGGGCCAGTCCTGACGGTTCCCTGACGGGGCAAGCAACAGGGCGGGTCCCTGGCCACTGGGCATGGACGCTGCGGCTTGCTCCAGTGCTCCTTTGGGCAAGGACAGGCGGAATTGGCTGGCGTCGAGGGTGACGCCGAGTGGGCGCAGGAAGGCGGACAGCGCTTGTGCCCCCCAGCCGGCTTCAGGGGTGACGGTTGACGTGGCCGAGAACCCAGCGGCGGCGACGCGATTGGGGATGTGACTCATCGACAGCATCAGATCAACCTGGCGGCCGCTGGCGAGGTTGATGCAGGCCTGAAAGTCGGGCTCGCGCACGTTGCCCAGGAGGTTGGCCCAGTCGGCGAGGCTCGGCCCGTCATCAAAGGCGAAGGGAATCACCTTCTCCACCGCCGGCAGCAGGGACCAGGCGGCTGCCGCCGCGGGGGAGCAGGCCACCTGCACCTGGGCCTTGAGGTCTTGCGCGACCTGCGCTGCGGCCGGAATGGCCTGCAGCTGTGCACTGACACCACCCGGCACCAAAAAGAGGACTCGCATGGTTGCGGGGGTGTGCAGCAGATCGCTGGCTGATTGTATGTAGGTCGGATTACTTAGTCCTCAGGAGCGCGCGATGCATCTGCTGATTGCCTGTGCCGGTAGCGGTCGGCGGATGGGGGCGGAGCGCAACAAGCTGCTCCTGGAGGTCAGCGGCCGGCCTGTGTTGGCCTGGACTCTCGATGCGGCCCTGGCCTCCGAGAGCGTGCGCTGGATCGGTCTGGTCGGCCAGGAGATCGACCGGCCGGACATCGAAGCCCTGCTGAAGGCGGCCAACCCAGGGATCCCGGTCCAGTGGATTCAGGGTGGGGACACCCGCCAGGATTCGGTCTGCAACGGCCTGGCTGCGCTGCCGCCGGAGGCCCAATCGGTTCTGATCCATGACGGAGCCCGCTGCTTGGTCGATCCAGCTCTGATCGATCGCTGTTCCGCGGCTGTTGACGCTGGCGCTGCGGTGATTGCTGCCGCACCGGTCACCGACACGATCAAGCGGGTCGATGGCGACGGCGTGATCCAAGACACCCCGGATCGCTCCGTTCTCTGGGGCGCCCAAACCCCCCAGGGGTTTCCGGTCGAGCAGTTGCGCCAGGCCCATGCCCAGGCGCGCGGGGAGGGTTGGAGTGTCACCGATGACGCCTCCCTGTTTGAACGGCTGGGTTGGCCCGTGCGGGTGATGGAGTCCTCCCCCTCCAACATCAAGATCACGACGCCCTTCGATCTGACGATTGCTGAGGCGGTGCTCTCGGGTCGCTAGAGCAGCAGCAGTTGGCCGCGCTCGCCGTCCAGACGGGCCCTGCGGCCGATGGGAATGGCGGCGTTGCCGCAGCGATGGCCAAAAGGCAGGTCGGCAATCACCGGAATGCCGAGGTCGCCGCAGCGCTCCTGAAGCACCGCCTGCAGACCAAAGGAGTGCTGGGGATCACGGGCGTCATCCTCATCCCCCTCGCAGTCGCTGAAGCTGCCAAAGCCCAGCCCCGCGATCTGCTGGAGGGCCCCACTGAGGCGCCAGTGGGAGAGCATCCGATCGATTCGATAGGGGGCCTCGCCGATGTCTTCGAACAGCAGGATCGCTCCACTCAGGTCGGGGAGGTGAGGCGTCCCCAGCAGGTGCGTCGCCACCGTGAGATTGCCGGCGAGGCAGGGGCCCTCGGCTTGGCCCGGGTTCCAGACCGTCCCTTGCAGGGGCGGTAGAGCCTCGCCAAAGAGCAGAGCCCGTAGCCGCTCTTGGCTCCACTCCGGTTCGGCCCCCAGGGTGGTGACCATGGGCCCATGGATGCCCCCGGGTAGGCCAGCGGCCTGCCGCGCCCAGAGCAGGGAGGTGACATCGGAGAAGCCCAGCAGCCAGTGCTCCTCAGCCGCAAGGGGCCGCTCCAGCAGTCGTGCAGAGCCCCAGCCACCGCGCATGCACGCCACCAATGGCGCATTGGGTTGGAGGTCCTCCAGGCGTTCGGGGTCCGTGCCGGCGTAGTAGCCCCAGTGCCGCTGCAGGTTGCGATGGGGTTCCACCTCCAGTCCCCAGCGCTCAAGGACAACGATTCCCGCTTCCAGGCGGCTGATGGCATCGCCCTGGAGCGCGGAGCTGGCGGCGGCCAGTTGGACGCGATCGCCGGCTTGGAGCGGGCGGGGCCAGGGGCGCGCGTTCATGCCCAGATCCGTCCGATGGCTAGGCCGAGCAGCAGGAGCGCACCGAGCAGCACCTGATGTTTGAAGTGGCGGCCATAGGCCGAGCGCGGCAGCTGCGGCTGCCGTAAGGCCAAGGCTTCCTTGAGCTGCCCAAGGACGACCACCAGCCAGATCAGCCAGAACACGGGCTGAACCCCCTGCAGGGCCGAGGCAACCGCCAGCAACACTCCAGCGCTGGCGTAGCAGAGGGCCACGGCCAGGGGGGCCTGCTCCCCAAGGCTCAGCGCGCTGCTGCGCACGCCCACCAGGCGGTCATCCTCCCGGTCGGACATGGCGTAAACCGTGTCAAAGCCAAAGGTCCACAGCAGGGTCGCCAGCCAGAGGCAGAGCAGGGGCCATCCCCCCTGGAGGCTGCCGCGGGAGGCCGCCCAGGGGATCAGCACAGCAAAGCCCCAGCAGAGGGCCAGGACCGCCTGCGGGTAGGCAAACCAGCGCTTCGCTGAGGGGTAGAGCAGCACCGGCGGCAGGGCGGCGATGGCCAGTTGGAGGCAAAGGGTTCTGTTGGCTTCTGGCAGCCCCCAGAGCACAACGGCAAGAGCAGCGATCAGGCAGAACAGCAGCAGCACAACGGCCCCCGGAACACCGATCTGGCCGCTGGCAAGCGGCCGTTGGCGGGTTCGCTCCACCTGGGGATCAATCCGCCGATCCCAGAGGTCATTGGCGACACAGCCCGCACCGCTGACGGCCAGGCCGCCGATGACGATGGCCGCCAGCAGGTGGAGGCTGGGGGGAGCCTGGCCCTCCAGGAAGAGACTCCAGCCGGCGGGGATCAACAAGATCAGGCGTCCGCTGGGCTTGTCCCAGCGCAGTAGACCCAGCCAAGCCCGGAGCAGCGATCCAAGGCCCTTGCTGTCGGCAGCCACGTTCAGCAGGGGAAAAGTGCCCGCACCCTAGGGCTGAGGGGCGGTGCCAAAGTGGCTCAGCTCCAGGGATTGGACCGTGAGTGAGCCCCGCAGTGGTGCCCTACGGCCGGTGGCCGGCATCGACATCGGCACCAACTCGATTCACCTCTTGATCGCCAGCGTCGATCCGGAGCTGCGCAGCTTCTCGGTGCTGCTCACTGAAAAATCAACGACCCGCCTGGGGGAGCGCGATCCCGTCAGTGGCGATCTCTCGCCTGAGGCGATTGAGCGGGCCTTCACGACCCTGCGCCACTGCCGTGAGCTGGCGGCCAGCCATGGCGTGGATCCCGGGGACGTCGTCACGGCGGCCACCAGTGCCGTTCGTGAAGCACCCAATGGTCGGGAGTTTCTGCAATCGATCCAAGAGCAGCTGGGCCTCGCGGTTGATCTGGTGAGCGGCCCTGAAGAGGCGCGCTTGATCTATCTGGGTGTCCTCTCGGGGATGTCCTTTGGCGAGAAGCCCCACGTGATCATCGACATCGGTGGTGGCTCCACCGAGTTGGTGCTGGCCGATGCTTCGGACTCCCATGCCCTCACCAGCACCCGGATTGGTGCGGTCAGGCTGCAGCGGGATTTCGTCCAGGACGACCCGATCCCGGCTAAGCGGGTCACCTTCCTGCGGGCCTTCATCCAGGGGGCGCTGGAGCCTGCGGTGCTCAAGGTCCGCCAAGGTTTGAAGCGGCTCGGTGATCAGCCGGTGATGGTCGCCACCAGTGGAACGGCGATGGCGATCGCCGCGATGGCCGCCGCGGATGAGGCGCGTCCGCCCCTGCGCATGCAGGGCTACCGGGTCTCGCGGCAAAAACTCGATCAGATCGTCGAACGCCTCTTGGGGATGACGCCTGCGGAGCGCAAGGCTCACCCGGCCCTGAATGAACGCCGGGCGGAAATCATCGTTCCTGGCGCCCTGATTTTGCAGACGGCGATGGGGATGATCGGGGCGGAGGAGCTGGTGATCAGCGAACGGGCCCTGCGGGAGGGCTTGATTGTTGATTGGATGCTGCGCAACGACTTGATCGTTGATCGCTTTGCCTTTCAAAGCAGCATTCGTCAACGCACGGTGCTGCATCAGGCCCAGCGTTATGGGGTGGATGTGCCCCGCTCTGAGCGGGTCGCTGCGCTAGCCATGCGTCTCTACGACCAAAGCCACGGCCTGCTGCATCAAGACGATGGCCAGGGGCGTCAGTTGCTGTGGGCCGCGGCGATGCTGCACAGCTGCGGACAGCACATCAATGTCGGTGCGTATCACAAACACACCTGGTATCTGATTCGCCACGGTGACCTCCTGGGCTATTCCGAGAGCGAGCAGCTCATGGTGGCGGCGATTGCCCGTTACCACCGCCGCTCCCTGCCGAAAAAACGCCATGAGTCCTGGCAACTCATAGAAGGGAGGGAGCAACGCCGCACGGTTTCAGCGATGGCCTTGCTGCTGCGTCTGGCGGTGGCGATGGATCGCCGTCCCCAGAAGGTGATTGCCGATTGTGTTCTGCAGGCCAACGCCGAGAACGGCATTGCGATCCAGTTGTTGCCGCTGACGGCTGAGGTGGATCTCAACCTGGAGCGCTGGAGTCTGCGGTCCTGCGAGAGCTATGTCGAAGAAGCGCTCGGCATGACCTTGCGGGTGAGTTAGCTCCAACACTGCAGCGCCCCCCCAACAAAAAGCCCCCTCTTGCGAGGGGGCTTCTGGTTCAACCGAGATTGAACC
>NZ_JAFMNJ010000011.1:0-53557 GCF_017859255.1 Vulcanococcus sp. DEBay_Sum29NL08_54 | reverse complement strand
ATCGCTCAAACAGCGCAGCTGGGATGGGCGATCAGCTCATGGGCCATGTCCAGGGGCGTGTCCTGGGGCTCCAGCCAGGTGGAGCAGCGCAGGGGTTCATCCCCGTCGCGGCAACCCTCCAGCTGCAGACGACTGCCCATCAGCACCAACTGGAAACTCCAGTGGTGACGGGCATGAATTTCGAAGGAACTCGCCATCGGTTCTCTCCCGCATCGGTCCTTGCCTGCAGGATTCCCCTCCTGGCGCTCCCCTGGCAACGCCAGGAGAACGGTTCCGGAGCTGTCTGGATCAGCCCAGGGCTGCCGTCAGCTCGCCTTTGGCCTGCTCCAATGCTGCATCCAGGGCTGCACCGTCGCGGCCACCGGCTTGCGCCAGGTTGGGCCGCCCGCCGCCGCCGCCGCCGCAGGCCTTGGCCACAGCACCGATGAACTTGCCGGCCTGCTGACCCTTGGCGATCACGCCCTTGCCGAAGGCCGCCACCAGGATCACCTTGCCCAGATCCGAGGGATCCGGCAGGCCACCTAGGACCACGGCAGCGCCATCACCCAGCTGATCCACCAGCCCCTGGGCGGCGCTCTGCAGGCCTCCCCCTTCGACGCCATCCAGACGGCTGATCAACACCTGGAAGTCGCCGATCGCTTCGGCTTGGCTCGCCAAGGCCGCCGATTTCGCAAGTGCCAGCTCCTCACGGGCCGAGGCCAGGGCCTTCTGGCTGGCCTTCAGTTCGCTCTGCAGGGTCAGGACGCGATCGACGATCTCCGCCGGCTGGGCCTTGAAGCGCTCGCCGAGTTGCTTCACCACCGCATCGCGCTCATTGAGGTAAGCCAGCACCGCCGCACCCGCCACGGCCTCGATGCGACGGATACCCGCGGCCACGCCGCTTTCGCTGACGATCTTGAACAGGCCAATCTCAGCGGTGTTGCTGACGTGGGTGCCGCCGCAGAGCTCCATCGAGACCCCGGGAACATCGACGACCCGGACCACATCGGCGTACTTCTCCCCGAACATCGCCACGGCGCCGGCGGCCTTGGCCTTCTCGATCGCCATCTCCTGCACCTCAAGGCTGTGGGCCTCGGCGATCCAGCCGTTGATCAGGGTCTCGATCTGCTCGAGTTCAGCGGCCGTAATCGCCCGGGGGCAGTGGAAGTCAAAGCGCAGGCGATCGAAATCCACCAGGGAGCCGGCCTGGCCAATCCCCGGATCAACCACCTGCTTCAGCGCCGACTGCAACAGGTGGGTCGCCGTGTGGTTCGCCTGAGCCCGCCGGCGGCAGGTCCGATCCACCTGGCCATGGACCACATCGCCGACGCTCACGCTGCCGCGCTCCACCCGGCCGCTATGGACGAAGACGCTGCGGTTGCGGCTCACCGCCTCAATCACGACGATCAAGCCGTCACCGCTCAAGACCCCGCGGTCGCCCACCTGACCGCCGCCTTCGCCGTAGAAGGGCGTGGTGTCGAGGACCAGCTGAACACTGTCGCCAGCCTCGGCCCGCTCCGCCGGCTCACCGTTGACCACCAGCGCCTGAACGCTGCTGCTGTGGTCCAGCAACTCGTACCCCCGAAAGCTGGTGGCCTCCAGATCGGCGGCCATCTGATCAATGGCGTCCTGCAGGGTCAAGTCAATGCTCACCGCCGCGGCCTTCGCCCGCTGGCGCTGGGCCTCCATGGCCTGCTCAAAGCCGTCCAGGTCCACCGCGAGGCCATGCTCCTCGGCGATCTCCTGGGTCAACTCCAGGGGGAAGCCGTAGGTGTCGTAGAGCTCAAAGGCCTGCTCCCCTGAGATCTGCTTGGGCTTGGCCGCCAGGACATCCGCCAGCAGCTTCTCGCCCCGCTCCAGGGTTTCCAGGAAGCGTGCTTCTTCGCGCTTGAGCTCCGAGAGGATCACCTCCTTGCGCTCCAGCAGCTGGGGATAGGCCGACTGCATCAGGGCAATCGACGCCTCACCCATCGCCGTCAGGAAGGGCTTGTCGATCCCCAGGAGACGTCCGTGGCGGACCACGCGACGGAGCAGGCGGCGCAGGATGTAACCGCGCCCCAGGTTGCTGGCGGTGACGCCATCACAGATCAGCTGGGTCACCGCCCGGCTGTGGTCCCCGATCACCTTCAGAGACGTCTGACCCTTGGCATCGAGTTGCCGGTAGTCGACCCCAGCGAGACCAGCTGCCGTCTCAATCAGCGGATAGATCAGGTCGGTCTCGTAGTTGTTCGGAACCTTCTGCAGGATCTGGGCCATCCGCTCGAGGCCCATCCCGGTGTCGATGTTGCGGTTCTCCAGCGGCGTGAGGTTGCCCTCCGCGTCGCGGTTGTACTGCATGAACACCAAGTTGTAGAACTCGATGAAGCGGCTGTCGTCCTCGAGGTCGATGCCCTCATCGCCCAGTTCGGGCTTGAAGTCGTAATAGATCTCCGAGCAGGGACCGCAGGGGCCCGTGGGGCCCGAGGCCCAGAAGTTGTCGGCCTCATCCATGCGGATGATCCGCTTGGGGTTCACCCCCACCACATCGCGCCAGATCGCCTCGGCTTCGTCGTCCTCACGGAAGACGCTGACCACCAGGTTCTTGGGGCTGATGCCGAAGACCGTGGTGCTCAGCTCCCAGGCCCACTGGATCGCTTGCTCCTTGAAGTAGTCACCAAAGGAGAAGTTCCCGAGCATCTCGAAGAACGTGTGGTGCCGGGCCGTGCGGCCCACGTTTTCGATGTCGTTGGTGCGAATGCACTTCTGGCTGCTGGTCGCACGGGCCGACGGGCGGGGCTGCTGCCCCAGGAAGACCGGCTTAAACGGCAGCATCCCGGCGATGGTCAGCAGAACCGTCGGGTCCTCCGGCACCAGGGAGGCACTGGCCATCGGCTTGTGGCCCCGCTGCTCGTAGAAGTCGAGAAAGGCCGCACGGATCTCAGCACCAGTGCGGGGAGCGGCGGCCATGGCGAAGCAAAACGAGCCTGAACCGGGCATGATCGCGCAGCATGAGCGCCGCCTCCCCCGCCACCGCTGAGCACAGCCGGGCCGAACTGCGGCTGCGCTCCATCGCCTGGGCCCTCGGTGCGGGTTTCAGCGCACTGACCCTGGGCCTGCCCCTGGGACTGGAGTCAGCCCTCAGGGCCGGGGGCTGCGGCTTTTTCTATGGCCTGCTGGCCTTCCACCTACAGCGGGTGGACCCCGATGACGGCCACTTGCAGGCGGGCCTGGTGGGGGCCGTCTGCGGCATCCACAGCCTGGGCCTTCCGGCCCTTTTGCCCTGGCCGCTGGAGGAACCTTGGCCCCAGAGCTTGGCTCAGGTCGCTCCAACTGTGATGATGGGGTTCATTCGTGCTTGGTTGCCGCTGATCGGCGCCGCGCTGGTGTTGCACGGATCGATGGCCCTATCGCGACTTGTCGTGACTCGGGTTGAACCGATCCAGCGGCGCCCCTGATCCCCAGGCCCCGCCTCCATGAGCCTGCTGCATGCCACCTGGCTGCCCGTCGTTCCGGCGGGGAGCTTCGCCAAAGGCAAGGCGCCCACAGCCGGCCTGTTGATCTGGGCGGACACCTGGCGCGTGGCCGAACCGCTCAGTCCGGCAGCTGAGGCGCCGTTCCACCCCCTCAGCCTGGATCTCGACGATCTGGCCACCTGGCTGGACGAGAACAACTTCTGGTCCGAGGACCTGCGCCAGGCCACCGTCACCCTGACCCTGCCGAGCCGGCAGCAACTGAGCAAAGGACAAAAGAGCAGCGAATCCAGTGCCTGGAGCGGCCTGCCGCTGCAATCAGGCGAACCGCTGCCGAAGGATCTGAGCTGGTGGCCCTGGCAAGTCGAGGGCTGGTTCCTCAAACCGGGCCCCGCTGCCGCCTGGCTCAATCAACTGCCCCTCTCGGGGGCCTACGAGGCCGGTCTGGGCGATGACCTGCTCTGGTGGTGCCACGTCCAGCGCTGGTGCCTCAGCCTGATCGCCCGGGGCCGCTGGCTGCCCGAGAGCGCGGATGGCAAGGCCAGCTGGCGCCCCCTGCTGAACCGTGAGGACGACCGCCGCCGGCTCGAGGAGCTGGCCTTGCGCATGCCCCAGGTGGTGGCGGCCTCCAGCCCAGATCCCCAGTTGGCCTGCGGCCGCCCCCGCTCCAACCGGCTGCTCGTGGCGAGCATCGTCGACAAGCTGGTGGACGGCCAGCTACGCGAAGCCTTCCAACCCGGCGCAGCCGGCCTCGATCCACTGCTGTCGGCCTGGGAAGACGGCCTGGCCAGCCGCGACGGGAAACTCAAGCTTGATGAGGAAGAGCAGGAACGCCTCTGCGGCGCCAGCAACCACTGGCGCGAGACCGTCGCCGGCAAGGTGGCTCCCGCCCGGGCCTGCCTGGAGCTGTTCACCCCGCCGGAAGGGGAGGAACTCTGGGAACTGAAATTCGGCCTCCAGGCGGAAGCCGACCCCAGCCTGCGGGTGCCCGCTGGGCTGGTCTGGGCCGCTGGCGACAGCAACCTGGCCCTGGGTGAGATCCAATTGGAGCAGCCTGGAGCGCTCCTGCTGGAGGGTCTGGGCCGCGCCCTCTTGGCCTTTGAGCCGCTGGAGCGGGGCCTGGATGCCGCCACCCCCGAGGCGATGCAGCTCACCCCCGCGGAGGCCTTCGTGCTGGTGCGGACCGCCGCGGCCCGCCTGCGGGATGTGGGCGTCGGGGTGGTGCTGCCCGCGAGCCTCTCCGGTGGCCTGGCCAGCCGCCTGGGCCTGGCCATCACCGCCGAGCTGCCCGAGAAGTCCCGCGGCTTCACTCTCGGGGAAACCCTGGAGTGGCGCTGGGAATTCATGATCGGCGGGGTCACGCTGAACCTGAAGGACCTCGAGAAGCTCTCGGCCAAGCGCAGCCCGCTGGTGCAGCACAAGGGGGCCTGGATCGAACTGCGGCCCCTGGACCTCAAGAACGCCGAGAAGTTCTGCTCCGCTGAGCCCCCCTTCAGCCTCGATGACGCCCTGCGGATCACGGGCAATGAAGGGGAGACCCTCTCCCGCTTGCCGGTCCATGCCTTCACGGCCGGGCCCCGCCTGCAGGCGGTGCTGGAGCAGTACCACCAGCAGAAAGCCCCCGATCCCCTGCCTGCGCCCCCTGGGTTCGCCGGACAACTGCGGCCCTATCAGGAGCGCGGTCTGGGCTGGCTGGCCTTCCTGCATCGCTTCGATCAGGGCGCCTGCCTGGCCGACGACATGGGTCTGGGCAAAACGATCCAGCTGCTGGCCTTCCTGCAGCACCTCAAGGCCGAAGAGGAGCTCAAACGCCCGGTGCTGCTGGTTGCTCCCACCTCGGTGCTGACCAACTGGAAGCGGGAAGCTGCGGCCTTCACCCCGGATCTGACGGTCAACGAGCACTACGGACCCCGCCGCCCCTCCAGCCCCGAGGCCCTGAAAAAAGCGCTGAAGGGTGTGGACCTGGTGCTGACCACCTACGGCCTGCTGCAACGGGACAGCGAACTGCTGGACAAGGTCGATTGGCAGGGCGTCGTGATCGATGAAGCCCAGGCGATCAAGAACCACGCCGCCAAGCAGTCCATGGCGGCGCGGGACATGGGGCGCCCCGGCAAGGGTCCCCGCTTCCGCATCGCCCTGACCGGCACACCGGTGGAGAACCGGGTGAGCGAGCTCTGGGCCCTGATGGACTTCCTCAATCCCAAGGTGCTCGGCGATGAGCCCTTCTTCCGCCAGCGCTACCGGATGCCGATCGAGCGCTACGGCGACATGTCCTCGCTGCGGGACCTCAAGGGCCGCGTCGGCCCCTTCATCCTGCGCCGCCTGAAGACCGACAAATCGATCATTTCCGACCTGCCCGAGAAGGTGGAACTGAGCGAATGGGTGGGCCTGGCCCCCGAGCAGAAGAAGCTCTACTCCAAGACCGTGGACGAGAGCCTCGATGCCATCGCCCGGTCGCCCCTGGGCCAGAAACACGGCCAGGTGCTGGCGCTACTCACGAAGCTCAAGCAGATCTGCAACCACCCGGCCCTGGCCCTCAAGCAGGACCCAGCCGACGCCGATGCCAGCTTCTTCAAGGAGTTCGCCGCCCGCAGCGCCAAGGTGCAGCGGCTGGAGGAAATCCTCGAGGAAGTGATGGAAGCGGGCGATCGGGCCCTGCTCTTCACCCAGTTCGCCGAATGGGGCCATCTGCTCAAGGCCCACCTGGAGCACAAGTGGCGCCAGGAGGTGCCCTTCCTCTACGGCAGCACCAGCAAGACCGAACGCCAGGCCATGGTCGACCGCTTCCAGGACGACCCCCGCGGCCCGCAACTGTTCCTGCTGTCCCTCAAGGCCGGCGGCGTCGGCCTGAACCTGACCCGGGCCAGCCACGTCTTCCACATCGACCGCTGGTGGAACCCCGCCGTGGAGAACCAGGCCACGGACCGCGCCTACCGGATCGGCCAGCAGAACCGGGTGATGGTGCACAAGTTCATCACCAGTGGCTCCGTCGAAGAGCGCATCGATCGCATGATCAAGGAGAAGTCCAAACTCGCCGAAGACATCGTTGGCTCCGGTGAGGATTGGCTCGGCGGCATGGATGTGAGCCAACTCAAAGAACTCGTCACCCTCAGCGAGGACTGATCCCATGACCCTCTCCAGCAACGGCATCACCACCCAGCTCGGCGATGAGGGCCTGAGCCAGCAGCCCTGGTGGGTTGAGCAGTGGATGGAGCTGATCAACGGCTACCGCTTCAAGAAACGCCTGGAGCGGGCCTGGGCCTACGCCCGCGAGGGCAATGTCCTCTCCATTCGCTTTGAGGGGCGGCGGGTGCACGCCCGGGTGCAGGGCAGCGGCGAGGACCCCTACAAGGTGAAGCTCTGGCTCGATGTCCTCAACGATGAGGACTGGAACTACGTCCTCGAGGCCCTCGGTCAAAAGGCCCGCTGGTCCGCCCAGCTGCTGGCCGGGGTCATGCCCCAGGACATCGAGCGCGCCTTCGCCGCCAGCGGCAAGCGGCTCTTTCCCTTCAAGTTGCAGGAGGTGCGCAGCGAGTGCACCTGCCCGGACAAGGTCAACCCCTGCAAGCACGTCAGCGCCGTCTACTACCTGATGGGGGAGCGCTTCAGCGAAGACCCCTTCGTCCTCTTCCAGCTGCGGGGCCGCACCCGCGCCCAGCTGCTCAGCGACCTGGCGGTCAAGCGCCGGGCCCTGCTGGCCAAGAAAGCCAAGGAGGCCAAGGCCAACCCCGACGCAGAGCAGGCCAGCCCGCCCCAACTGCACCCCGCGCCCATCTCCATCCGCGAGCCCAAACGCTGGTGGCGCTACGGAGCCGCCCTCGACCCCGGCCTGGTGGTCATCACCCCGGCCATGGAGGGGGACACCGGCCTGGATGAAGCCGGAGCCATCCCCCTGGCGGAGGACGGCCGCTTCCCGGAGGCCGGCAAGCAATTCGTCGAACACCTCAAGGCCCAGGGCGCCAGCTTCAGCGCCACGGCCATGGCCACCGCCATGGCTGCCGGCAGCAAGCAAGAGGACTGAGGTGTCCCTGAGCGATCAGCGACAACAACTCGAGCAGGCGCCGGCCCCCTGGCTCACCCCTGCTAAACGGCAGCTGGCCGAGCAACTGCTGCACTCCCACCACCAGGCCTTTGGCCGGCCCCTGGCAGCGTCGGCCCAAGAGCTCTTCTCAGCCGATCTCGTCGTCCTGGCCCATGACGGCAGCAGCGACCCCTGCCTGACCTACGCCAATGCCGCAGCCCTGCAGCTCTGGGAGCGCCCCTGGAGCGCCATGGTCGGCATGCCCTCGCGGCTCACCGCTGAACCGCAGGAGCGCCAAAGCCGCGCGCTGGCGCTGCAGCAGGCCTTGAACCAGCAAGCGATCGAGGGGTACAGCGGCATCCGCATCAGCAGCAGCGGCCGGCGCTTTCAGATCCAGAACGCCCGGCTCTGGAGCCTCCAGGACGCCGATGGGCGACCCTGCGGTCAAGCCGCGGCCTTCAGCGACTGGTGGTGGCTCTAAGGGGCGGTTCGGCTCCTACGAAAACCAAGGTGTAGCAACCGAACCCGAGGGGTGAGGGCCGTACTGAAAGGGTCGGTTTGCGCCCTCTTGGTTGTCATTCAGCGGAGCCACATTGGCGTTGCGGGTCATCACCCCGCCCAGTCAAGTCTTGGAGGAACAGCCATGCTGACCCTGCGCCAATCACCCTTTGATCTGTTCGAACAACTCGAGCAGCAACTGCACACCGCCGAGCGCGTGCCCGCCGCCGAAGTGCGTGAAACCGAGGCTGGCTTCGCCATCACCCTGGAACTGCCGGGCGTGAAGCGCGACTCGATCGATGTCAAAGCCACCGATCGCACCCTCGTCATCAGCGCCGAGCGCCTCGCCCCCGAGGAGGCCGCCGATGCCCAAGCGCCGCTCCTGAGCGAATTCCGCTATGGCACCTGGAGCCGCAGCTTCCGCTTCCCCTCCGGCATCGACCGGGAGGGCCTCGAAGCCCACTACCGCGATGGCCTTCTACTGGTCACCGCGCCGAAGGCCCAAACCATGACCACCGTCTCGGTGAAGGTGGAGGGCTAAGCGACCAGAACGATCACACCAACCAGAGAGAGACGGGACCCAGCCCTGGCCGCAAGCCAGGGCTTTTTTCTGACTGGCGGGGACGGCTCGATCAGCCAGCTCTCCAGAGAAGCTCCGTAGAGTTCAGCTGCCCCCCTGGTGATCCCATGGCTGTCGTTGCAAGCACGCCCCGGCTCAGCCTGCAGTGCGAGGCCATCGCCAAGGACACCAGCACCATCCGCTCCCTGGACTGGGACCGCAGCCGCTTCGACATTGAGTTCGGCCTGCGCAACGGCACCACCTACAACAGCTTTCTGGTGCGCGGTGAGCGCACCGCCCTGATCGACACCAGCCACCTCAAGTTCGAAGGGATCTGGCTCGAGCTCCTCAAGGAGCAAATCGATCCCAAGGCCATCGACGTGCTGATCGTCAGCCACACCGAACCGGACCACTCCGGCCTGGTGGGCCACGTCATCGACCTCAACCCGGACATTGAGGTCGTCGGCTCCAAGGTCGCCATCCAGTTCCTCGAGAACCAGGTGCATCGCCCCTTCAAGAGCCGCGCCGTCAAAAGCGGCGAGGAGCTGGACCTGGGCACCAACCCCGAGAGCGGCATTCAGCACCGCTTCGAGTTCCTCAGTGCCCCCAACCTGCACTGGCCAGACACGATCTTTTCCTTCGACCACGGCACCGGGATCCTCTACACCTGCGATGCCTTCGGGATGCACTACTGCTCCGAGGACGCCTTCGATGTGGACCCCGGCGCCCTCGCTCCCGACTTCCGCTTCTATTACGACTGCCTGATGGGCCCCAACGCCCGCAGCGTCCTCCAGGCCATGAAGCGCATGGATGGCCTCGAGGGCACCATCAACACCATCGCCACCGGGCACGGACCGCTGCTGCGCCACCACCTCAACCTCTGGATGGGGGACTACAAGGACTGGAGCAGCGACCGCAGCAAAGGCGAGGCCTACGCCGCCGTCTGTTACCTGAGCCAATACGGCTTCTGCGACCGCCTCAGCCAGGCCATCGCCCGTGGCATTGGCAAAGCCGAAGCCCAGGTGCAACTGGTGGACCTGCGGGCCACCGACGCCCAGGAACTCAGCGCCCTGATCGGCGAGGCCAGCGCCGTTGTGGTTCCCACCTGGCCGGCCAACCCCGACCCGGAGCTGCAGGCCTCCATCGGCACCCTGCTGGCGGCCCTCAAACCCAAGCAGTGGATCGGCAGCTACGACGCCTACGGCGGCAACGACGAACCGATTGACGCGGTCGCCACGCAGCTGCGCAGCATGGGCCAGAAGGAAGCCTTCGAGCCCCTGCGGGTGCGCCAGGTTCCCGATGGCAACGACTACCAGCGCTGCGAAGAAGCCGGCACGGACCTCGGTCAACTGCTGACCCGGGCCAAGACCATCGCCGCGATGAAGTCCCTCGATGGCGACCTGGACAAGGCCCTCGGGCGCCTCTCTGGCGGCCTCTATGTGGTGACCGCACGCCAGGACGAGCGGGCCTCAGCCATGGTGGCCAGCTGGGTCAGTCAGGCCAGCTTTGATCCCCCCGGCATCACCGTGGCCGTGGCCAAGGACCGCGCCATCGAGGCCCTGCTGCAGGTGGGTGATCGCTTCGTGCTGAACATCCTGCGGGAGGACAACTACCAGGACCTGATGCGGCACTTCCTCAAGCGCTTCCCGCCGGGTGCCGATCGCTTTGCCGGGGTCAACACCCTCGATGGCGTCGCCAACGGCGGACCGGTCCTGGGCGATGCCCTGGCCTTCCTCGGCTGCCGCGTCAGCCAGCGGATGGAGGGCCCAGACCACTGGATCATCTACGGCGAGGTTGAGCAGGGCAACGTCTCTGACACCGAGGCGCGCACGGCTGTTCACCACCGCAAAGTGGGGAACCACTACTGATGGCCGGCGCCACTGCAGAACGGCAGGTCATTCAGCTGCCGATCGAACCCGGCCTGATCTGCCTGCGGGGCCTCAGCCCCAAGCGCCTGCGCTTTGAGGTGGAGTACGGCCTCGAGCGGGGCACCAGCGCCAACAGCTTCCTCTTCCTCCCCAGCAGCGACACCTCAGCCCTGCTGGTCCACCCCCCCGGTGCCTCCTTCGCCGAGCCCTACCTGGAGCAACTGGCGGAGCTGGTTCCTGGCGACAGCGAGCTCCAGGTGGTCGTCAGCCACGTCAACCCCAACCGGATTGCGCTGCTGCACGAGCTGGCCCGCCGCTGGCAGAAGCTGCGGCTGATCGCCTCCAACCCTGGCGCCAAGTTGCTGCAGGACCTCTGGGCCCAGCGCAAACCCACAGAACAGGAAGCGCCCGCCCTGCCGGAGCTGCCGCCCCTGACCGTGGTCCGCGGTGAGGACAGCCTTGAGCGCACGGACGGCTACAGGATCAACCTGCTCTCCGCTCCGACCCCGCGCTGGCCCGGGGCGCTGATGGCCTTCGAGGAGACCACCGGCCTGCTGATGAGCGGCAAGTTCTTCTCGGCGCACCTCTGCAGCCAGGAGTGGGCCGAAGCCAACCGCAGCAGCACCGAAGAAGACCGCCGCTACTTCTATGACTGCCTGATGGCTCCAATGGCCAGGCAGGTGGAAGCGGTGCTCAACCGCATCGATGAGCTCTCCATCCGCTGCATCGCCCCGGGACACGGCCCAGCCATCGCCGAAAGCTGGCGCAGCCTGCTGGTGGACTACCGGCGCTGGGGTGAATCCCAAGAGCGCTCCAGCCTCTCGGTGGCGCTGCTCTTTGCCAGCGCCTACGGCAACACCGCCGCCATCGCCGACGCCCTGGCCCAAGGGGTCTCCCGCACCGGCGTGCGGGTCGAGAGCGTCAACTGCGAATTCACCCCAGCCGAAAAACTGCTGGAGACCATCCGCAGTTGCGATGCCCTGCTGATCGGCTCCCCCACCCTCGGCGGCCATGCCCCAACGCCGATCGTCTCCGCCCTCGGCACGGTGCTGGCAGAGGGTGATCGCTCCAAGCCGGTTGGTGTCTTCGGCAGCTTCGGCTGGAGCGGTGAAGCCATCGATCTGCTCGAGAGCAAGTTGCGCGACGGCGGCTTCAGCTTCGCCTTTGAGCCGGTGCGGGTGAAGTTCAGTCCCGATGCGGCCACGATCAAGACCCTGGAGGAAACCGGAACGGGCCTGGGCCGCAGCCTGATCACAGCGCAACGCAAGGCCCAACGCCGCAGCTCCACCAGTGGTGGCCTCAGCGAAAGCCGCAGCAACCCGGCCGTCCTCGCCCTGGGCCGGGTCGTGGGATCCCTCTGCGTCCTGACGACGCGCAAGGGCGCTGGCGAAAGTCAACTCAGCGGCGCCATGGTGGCCAGCTGGGTCAGCCAGGCGAGCTTTAGCCCGCCGGGCCTGACGGTGGCCGTCGCCAAGGACCGGGCCGTGGAGGCCCTGCTGCACGTCGGTGATTCCTTCGCCCTCAACGTCCTGGCCTCCGGCCGCGAGAGCGGACCGATGAAGCAATTCCTGCAGCCCTTTGCCCCGGGGGCCGATCGTTTCGCAGGCCTGGAGCTCGAGCAGAGCCCTGGCGGTCAACCGATCCTTCCCGAGGCCCTGGCCTGGCTCGACTGCAGCGTCAAACAGCGCATGGAATGCGGCGACCACTGGCTGATCTATGCCCAGGTGGGATCCGGAGCACTGCTGGATGCGGAGGCCACCACCGCCGTTCACCAACGCCGCAGCGGCGCCAACTACTGAGCGCCCTGCAAGATCTCGTGATCTGCAGCGGAAGAAAACCTGAATTCAGGGGGGCTCAGCCAGACAAGGGCTGAAATGAAGATCTGACGCCACTGCCGCTGGATGGGAGCTCTGCCCAAGGCCAGTCCGACTTCTCAGCGCTGGATTGTTCGCTATCGCGGCTTCGTACTGATCCCCCAGAAGGATCTCTCTTGGATGGTCAGGCCCGAACGCAGCCCCATGAAGCTGCTGCCCTTCCGGGCCCCAGCCAGCTCAGTGGAAGACGTCAAGGCGCTGATCGACTGGCGCCTTGACCAGAACGCCAGTTAGGCGGCCTGCGGCGGGGGCGGGGTAGAACCACCAGCCTGGAACGGCAGCACCACGGTGGCCCAATGCTCAGGGCGGGCAGGACGCGTGCGGCGCGGGCGGCGAACACCGAAGGGAACCCGCACAACGTTGGTGCCCTCGACCCGCAGGGTCTGACCGGTCATGGCTGCTTGATGGAGGCTGCCCTGCAGAGAAGGCAACTTCACTGCCGGCTGATCTTCGAGGGTCGTTGTTTTGGTCTCGTCGCTCATGGGCCCCCTGGACTACAGCGATGACTGCAGTTGCAGCAGATTTTGAGAGGAAATCAAGGGACGATGCAGAAAGAAATTCTGCACTTTTCCCTTTGCCAAAGAATTTAAACCCTAATCAAGCTGCTGTTGAGGTGGAAACGGCCATTTCCTCAACCGATGGGCAGGTGCAGACCAGGTTGCGATCACCGAAGGCGTTATCAATGCGAGCCACCGCCGGCCAAAGCTTGCCCTGCTGCTGCGCCTCTCCCTGGGGGTAGGCCGCCTGCTGACGGCTATAGGGACGATCCCAAACATCCGCCGTCACCGCTGACAACGTATGCGGCGCACGTTTAAGGGGATTGTTCTCAGGATCCATCGCCCCAGACTCAATCGCTGCAGCCTCTGCGCGGATGGCGGCCATCGCATCACAGAAGCGCTGCAGCTCCGCCAAACCCTCGCTTTCGGTGGGCTCCACCATCACCGTTCCCGCCACCGGCCAACTGACCGTCGGGGCATGGAAGCCGTAGTCCATCAGGCGCTTGGCGAGATCATCAACCTCCAATCCGGCACTGCGCTTGAGCGGCCGCAAATCAAAGATGCATTCATGGGCCACCCGTCCGGATTGGCCGCGATAAAGCACCGGGAAGTGATCCTCCAGTTGATGGGCCAACCAATTGGCGGCCAGGAGGGAAACGGCACTGGCCTGGCGCAGGCCCGCCCCGCCCATCATCCGGATGTACATCCAGCTGATCGGAAGAATGCTGGCGCTGCCCCAGGGGGCCGCACTCACCGGTCCGATGGCCTGATCACCCCCACAGGCCTCCGCAGACGGATGACCCGGCAGGAAGGGCAACAGGTGGGAGGCCACAGCGATCGGCCCCACCCCCGGACCGCCACCGCCGTGGGGGATGCAGAAGGTCTTGTGGAGGTTCAGGTGGCAGACATCCGCTCCATAAATCCCGGGCTTCGCCAGGCCCACCTGGGCATTGAGGTTGGCGCCATCGAGATACACCTGTCCGCCGTGCTGATGCACCAAGGCGCAGATCTCACGGATGCCCTCCTCAAAGACGCCATGGGTGGAGGGGTAGGTGACCATCAGGGCCGCCAGCTCGTCCTTGTGGGTTTCGACCTTGGCCTGCAGATCCGACCGGTCGATGTTCCCCTGGTCGTCGCAGGCCACGGCCACCACCGTCAAACCAGCCATGACGGCGCTGGCGGGGTTCGTCCCATGGGCACTGGTGGGGATCAGGCAGATCCGGCGCTGCTGGTCGCCGCGGCTGCGGTGATAGGCGCGAATCACCAGTAGGCCGGCGTATTCCCCCTGGGAGCCGGCGTTGGGCTGCAGGGACACCCCGGCGAAGCCCGTGATCGCCGACAACCAATGCTCGAGGTCCGCCACCAAACGGCGATAGCCCGCGCTCTGGTGCGCCGGCGCGAAGGGATGCAGACCCGCAAACCCTGGCCAGCTGACCGGCAGCAGCTCTGCCGCTGCGTTGAGCTTCATCGTGCAGCTCCCCAGCGGGATCATCCCGTGGACCAAGGAGAAGTCCTTGGAGACGAGCCGCTGGATGTAGCGCAGCAACTCCGTCTCGCTGCGGTAGCGATGGAAGACCGGCTGCTGCAGCCATGGGCGCGAGCGACGGGGCACCAGGGTTCCCCAGAGGCGCTCCTCAATCGGCTGTCCCTGGCTCTCCTGCAACAGGGCGTGCTCGAGTTGGGCCAGATCCGGGGCCCGTTGCGGCAGGGCCGCCAGGGCGGAGAGCAGGCGCTGCAGCTCCTCGAGGTCGCTCAGCTCATCGAGGCTGATGGCAAACCCGTCGGCCTCAGGCCGCAGGTTGAAGCCCGCCGCCGCCGCCCGCGCGATCACGTCCGCCGCATCCGGGCAGTGCACCCGCAGGGTGTCGAGGCCCGGGGCCGCCTCGGGTGGATAGCCCAGGGCTTCGAGGCCACGCCGCAAGAGTTCCCGCAGCAGCACCAGACGCCGGGCGATCGCCGTCAGGCCATCGGGGCCGTGGTGCACCGCGTAGAAGCTGGCCATCACCGCCAACAGCACTTGGGCGGTGCAGATGTTGCTGGTGGCCTTGTCGCGGCGGATGTGCTGCTCACGGGTCTGCAGCGCCAGGCGCAACGCCGGATGCCCCTCGGCATCGACCGATTGACCGACCAAACGGCCTGGAATCTTGCGCTGGTGGGCTGGAGTCGTGGCAAAGAACGCCGCATGGGGGCCGCCAAAGCCCAAGGGAATGCCCAAGCGCTGGGTGCTTCCGACTGCAATCTCCACACCGAGCTCGGCCACCGGTGCCATCAGCACCTGGGCCAAGGGATCCACAGCCGCCGTCACGATCACGCCTGCGGCCCGGGCAGCGGCGATCACTTCACCCGGGTGCCAGAGCGCTCCCGAGGTCCCCGGCAGCTGCAGCAGCAGACCAAAGGCGTCGCTGAACGCCTCGGGCCGCTCCAGGAGTTCCTGGGGATTGACCCGCTCCAGTTCGAGCTCCAGCGGTTCCGCCCGGGTCTCCAGGACCGCCCAGGTCTGCGGGAAGACCGCCTCATCCACCAGGAATCGGCGCGCCTTGCGGTTGCGGCAAGCCCCCAGGCTCAGGGCCATGGCCTCCGCCGCCGCCGTGGCCTCATCCAGCAACGAGGCGTTGGCGATCGGCAGGCCGGTGAGCTCGCTGATCAGGGTCTGGAAATTCAGGAGTGCCTCAAGGCGCCCCTGGCTGATTTCCGCTTGGTAGGGGGTGTAAGCGGTGTACCAGGCGGGGTTTTCAAAGACATGGCGCTGAATCAGCGCCGGGGTGATGCAGCCGTAGTACCCCAGGCCAATCAGGGAACGGCGGACCTCGTTCGCCGCCGCAATCTGCTGCAGTTCAGCTAGGGCCTGGGACTCCTGGCAACCCGCCGGCAAACCCTCCAGGGCCTGGGCAGGCTCCAGACGAATCGGCTCGGGGACCACCTGGCGCACCAAGGCCTCCAGGTCAGGCAGGCCGAGATCCCGCAGCATCGACTGCTGCTCAGCGGGCGTGGGCCCGATGTGGCGCTGAACGAAGGCGCTCAACTCCATCAGTGACCGTCGACCTTGGCGCCGTAGCTCGCGGCATCCATCAGAGCCTCGATCTGGGCCGGAGCGCTCGGACGCACCAACAGCAACCAACCCTCGCCATAGGGGTCGTTCTGCAGCTCCTCGGGGCTCGCCAGGACCGCCTCATTGCGGGCCTCCACGGTGCCATCGATCGGGGAGAGCATGTCCTCCACGGCCTTCACCGACTCCACCGAACCGAAGCTGGAGCCCTGGCTGAGGCTGTCCCCCACCTCGGGCAACTCCACAAAGACGATGTCCCCCAGCTGATCGACCGCAAAGGCGCTGATGCCGACGCGCACCAGCTCCCCTTCGGACTTCACGTACTCGTGACTGTCGGAATAGCGGCAGTCATCGGGATAGTGCAGACCCATGGGCCGCGCCGCAGCAAAAGTGGCTCTCAGTTTGTCGAATTTGCCGAGGCGCGGCTGTTCCCAGGGCCACCCTTGTAATGGGATTCAGCTAACGCCAGCAGGGCCCGCTCCAAGGCGAGCTCCGCATGGGCCTGGGTGGTGCCGCCCTGGGCATAGAGGACGTAGGGCTCCCGCAGGGGGCCATCGGCGGAGAACTCACTGGTGCTGCCATCGATAAAGGTCCCGCCCGCCATCACCAACTCACTGGCGTAGCCGGGCATCGGTGCTGGGATCGGATCGAGGTAGGAGCCCACGGGGGAACAGGTCTGAAAAGCGCGGCAGACGGCCTTCAGCGGTTCGGGGGACCCCAGGCGCACCGCCTGAATCACATCGCTGCGCACCCCTCCCACCAGGGGCTTGACCGCGTAGCCCAAGCCGTCAAACACCGCTGCGGTCAACTCAGCGCAGAGCAGCGCCTCGGTCACCATCTGCGGCGCCAAAAACAGTCCTTGGAAGAGCAGGCGATGCAGGTCAAAGCCTGTTCCCCCTTCACTACCGATGCCCGGGGCGGTCAGCCGGCAGCAGGCCTGCTCCACCAGCTCCTCGCGCCCGGCGACGTAGCCGCCCGTCGGAGCAATCGTGCCGCCGAGGTTCTTGATCAAGGAGCCCGCCATCAGGTCCGCTCCGACGGCCGTGGGCTCCTGCAGCTCAACGAGCTCGCCGTAGCAGTTGTCGACGAACACCAGGCAGCCGGGCTGAACCGCCTTGACCCGCTCCACCAAGCGAGCGATCTGCGCCACGGTCAAGGACGGGCGCCAGCTGTAGCCGCAGCTGCGCTGGATCAGGACCATGCGGGTGGGCACAGCCAGTGCCCCAGCGATTCCCGCCTCATCGACGCTCCCATCGGGAAGGAGATCCAGCTCGTCGTAGGCCACCCCGAACTCCGCCAGGGACCCCTGCCCCTCGCCCCGGATGCCGATGACCTCTTCCAAGGTGTCGTAGGGACGCCCCGTCAGGGCCAAGAGCCGATCACCGGGCCGCAACACCCCATAGAGGGCAGCGGCGATGGCATGGGTGCCGCTCACAAATTGCAGGCGCACCGCGGCGGCCTCGGCCTGCAGCACCCGGGCAAAGACCCGGTCGAGCACCTCCCTGCCCAGGTCCCCATGGCCGTAGCCGCTGACGGAGGCGAAATGGTGCACCCCCAATCGCTCGGCCGCAAAGGCGTCGAGCACCCGCTGCAACCGGGGCTTGATGCCCGCCCGACGCTCCTGGGCCACCGGCGCCGTGCGCTCCAGGGCAACGGCCAACTGATCAGCAGCCCAGGCCTGGTGAGGAGAGGTCATGGCCATCCACAGGTGAACCCATGCTGCTCCCGCGTGACGGTGGGCCAGCCGTCTAGATTTTTCAAACTGATGTCTTGGCTACAGCCGACTGACATCCCAGGCCATTGGTGCGCAGGCTCCCTTGCTGGAGCACCACAGCGACCCGACGCCTGCGCCCCTTCAAGGAGTTCATCTTGGTCCAAGCCCCCGACACCGCTGCGGCGGCCCACCCTTCTCAGCGCGAGGGGTCGGACCAAGCCAGCGGATCCAATGGGTATACCGCCGCCCAAGAGGCTCGGATGCGCGCCGCCCTGGTGGTGCCCCGTGCACAACTTCCCCGTAGTCAGAGGAAATACAAGTCAGGGACCACCGGCTTCATGCTGGCGATCCACGTTGGTGCTGTCTTTGCGCTGCTGCCCCAGTACTGGAGCTGGCAAGGCGTTGCCGTGCTCGCAGTCCTGTACTGGACCACCGTCATCGGCGTCACCCTGGGCCTGCACCGCCTGGTGGCCCACCGCAGCTTTGTTGCTCCGAAGTGGGTGGAGCGGGTGCTGGTGGTCATGGGCACGCTGGCCTGCCAGAGCGGTCCGATCGAGTGGGTCGGCCTCCACCGCCACCACCACAAGTTCTCTGACCAACCGAACGACCACCACGACGCCGCCCGCGGCCTGTGGTGGGCCCACAGCGACTGGATGCTCCACGAGATCCCAGCGATCAAGGAGATCCACCGCTTCACCGGCGACATGCTCCAGGATCCGCTCTACCGCTGGCTGGATCGCTGGTTCCTCCTGCTCCAGATCCCCCTGGGTGCAGCCCTGTATTGGTACGGCGAAGCGGCCCAAGTCCATGGCGGCGGCCTCGGTCTGGTGCTCTGGGCGATTCCCCTGCGCCTGGTGATCGTCTATCACGTGACCTGGCTGGTGAATTCCGCCACCCACGCCTTCGGCTATCGCAACTTCGACTGCCCGGATCTCTCCCGCAACTGCTGGTGGGTGGCGATCCTGAGCTTTGGCGAGGGCTGGCACAACAACCACCACGCTCACCCCTCCAGCGCCCGTCATGGCCTGCGCTGGTTCGAGTTCGACATCACCTGGCAGCACATCAAGCTGCTGCGCAAGCTGGGCTGGGCGAAGCGGGTGCGCGAAGCCCGCTACAGCGGCTAAGCCTGCAACTGACGGCGGATCGCCTCCGCCAGATCGGACTCCTCCTCTCCTTGGCCCGGCTGCTCCAGCAGTCGGGCTTTTTGGCGTAGGAGATCCAAAAATTGATCGGCGCTGAGCTCCTGCTCATCCGCGGCCCCCAGCACCGCCAGGGTCCGGCGCAGGTCCGCCAGCTCGGCATCCAACTCCTCGGCGCTGTATTCCCGCTGGCCGGCCATCACTTCAGCGAAGCGCTCCCGTCTCTGTCGCTTCTCCCCGGGGTAGGCCGCGATCAATTGCTCTCTGCACAGCCGCCAGGGACGACCAGCGGTCAGCAGCTCCGCCAAGGCGGCACTCAAGCCCGCCGCCTCGGCGACATCAATGCGCAGGTCAAAGGCCCCCGGCGGCTGGCGCAGGCCGACAAAGATCTCGAAGAGCTGGGCTGGGCCCAAGGCCTCATCGGAATCACTCAACAGGGGCAGCGCCGAGGACTGCAGGGCCGCGAGCAACTCCGGCTGATCGCTGATCTGCTGCTCGAGTTCTGGCGAGAGCCCAGCCGGGCCCTGGGCCGCCAGCAATTCATTGATCCGGCCCAGGGCCACAAACAGCTCCGGCCCGGGGGAGGTCAACTTGCGGTTACGCAGGTTGGAGAGCTGGGAATTGTGGACACGGCCGAGCTCCAGGCGCTCCGCCAGGGCGGGCAAAACCCTTTGGCTCCAGCCGTTCCGCTCATGCCACACCTTGATCAGATGCCCAAACGCGTCACGACCTGCTTCGAGTTCGTCCCGATAATTCACCCGATACGGATCCGTACTGCTACCATTTTAGCGAGAACATCGCGTCCGTATCGAGAGGAGGGAGATGACTGCCACCATCAGCCGCAGCAGCGTCTGGGCCAACCACGCCCAAGCGCCCATCAACCAGCTCCCCCGCAACTGGGGAGTGATCGGCTTCATGGCCGCCCTGCATGGCCTGGGCCTCGTCGCCCTCCTGCCACGCTTCTGGAGCTGGGAAGCCGCCAGCACCCTGGCCATCCTCTATTGGGTCACGGCCTGCCTGGGGGTCACCATCGGCTACCACCGACTGCTCTCCCACCGGGCTCTGCGGCTGCCCCACTGGCTGGAGCGCTTCTTCGCCACCTGCGGCGCCCTGAGCTGCCAGCACGGCCCCATTGACTGGGTGGGCCTGCACCGCCACCACCACAAGTTTTCGGATACGGATTCAGATCACCACAACAGCCACCAGGGCTTCTGGTGGAGCCACATGGGCTGGATGTTCCGGGATATCCCCGCTGAGCAGGCCGTGCCCCAGTTCACGGGGGACCTGGCCAAGGACCCCTACTACCGCTGGCTGAACCGCTGGTTTCTGGCGCTGCAGCTGCCCCTGGCGGGACTGCTCTTCTGGATTGGCACGGTCAGCGGCGCCGGCGGCTGGGCCCTGGTGCTCTGGGGCATTCCCCTCCGCCTGGTGGTCGTCTACCACTGCACCTGGCTGGTGAACTCCGCCACCCACCGCTGGGGCTACATCCGGCACGACAGCGGCGACGGCTCCCGCAACAACCCCTGGGTGGCCGCCCTGACCTTCGGCGAGGGCTGGCACAACACCCACCACGCCTACCCCCACTCAGCGCGCCACGGCTGGGGCTGGCGCGAACCGGACCTCACCTGGATGCACATCCGGCTGCTGCAACGGCTGGGACTCGCCACCCAGGTGCGCCTGCCTAGGCCGCTGCTAGCACAGGCCGCAAGTGGTGGCGTAGTCTGATCAATCGCCAAATTCGATGATCGTTCGACTGCATCCCCATGGCTAAGCGTGTATCCGTAGTCCTCAGCGAGGACGTCCTGAGCCTGGGCAAGAACGGTGACCTGGTGGACGTTGCCCCCGGTTATGCCCGCAACTTCCTCCTGCCCCAAGGCAAGGCTGTTCCCCTGACCCCCGCGGTCCTGAAGCAGGTGGAGCACCGCCGCGCCAAGGAAGCTGAGCGTCAGGCTGCCCTCAAGCAGGAAGCCCTGGACTTCCGCACCGCCCTCGACACCATCGGCCGCTTCACCGTCAAGAAGCAGACCGGTGGCGATGACGTGCTGTTCGGCACCGTGACCAACGCCGACGTGGCCGAGGCCATCGAGGCCGCCACCAAGAAGGAAGTGGACCGCCGCGACATCATCGTCCCCGAAATCCACCGCACCGGCACCTACAAGGTGCAGGTCAAGCTCCACAGCGCCGTCACCGCCGAGATCAACCTCGAAGTGGTCAGCCACTAAGAACCGTTCAGCGTGGTCTGGGCGAACCGATCGGTTCCCGCCACAATGAGCAACCCCTTCGCCGTCAGGCCCCAACGGGACTGGCGGCTTTTTCGTTGAAGCCCCGGCCAAAGCAATGGTGAGCGTTCCCCTGAGCCAAAGCGACGCCGATGAGGGCGGCGGCGGTCGCGCGGCGCCCCGGGGCAGACCGCGGGAGGACGAACGCTTCGAGGCGATGCCCGATGGCGTGCCCCCCCAAAACCTCGAGGCCGAGGAAGCCGTGCTGGGCGGGATCCTGCTGGACCCCGATGCCATCGGCCGCGTCGCCGATGTGCTGCAACCGGAGGCCTTCTATCTCTCCGCCCACCGAGAGATCTATCGCACCGCCCTGATGCTCCATGGCCAGGGCAAACCCACGGACCTCACGGCAATGACCGCCTGGCTGGCGGACACCGGAGCCCTGGAGAAGGTGGGTGGCAGCGGCCGGCTGGTGGAGCTGGTGGAGCGCACCCTCTCGACCGCCTCCATCGACCAGGTGGCACGCCTGGTGATGGACAAGTTCCTGCGCCGTCAGCTGATCCGCTCCGGCAACGAGGTGATTCAGCTGGGCTTCGATCAGGGCAAGCCCATGGAGCAGGTGCTGGATGAGGCCGAGCAGAAGATCTTTGCCATCAGCCAGGAGAAGCCCAGCGTTGGCCTCACCCCAACGGCGGAAATCCTGACGGCCACCTTTAACGAGATCGAAAGCCGCTCCCTGGGGACGGCCGTGGCCGGCATCCCGGTCAACTTCTACGACCTCGATGCCATGACCCAGGGGCTGCAGCGCAGCGACCTGATCATCGTGGCCGGCCGCCCCGCCATGGGCAAAACCGCCATCACGCTGAACCTGGCCAAGAACGTGGCCCAGCTCCACAACCTGCCGGTCTGCGTCTTCTCCCTGGAGATGAGCAAGGAGCAGCTCACCTATCGACTGCTGGCGATGGAGGTGGGCATCGAAAGCGGTCGTCTGCGCACCGGTCGGCTGCAGCCGGAGGAATGGCCCCTGCTGGGCCAGGGCATCAGCACCCTGGGGCAGATGCCGATCTACATCGACGACAAGCCGAATGCCGGCGTGCTGGAGATGCGCTCCCTCTGCCGCCGGCTGATGGCCGAGAGCGGCAAGGAGCTCGGGGTCGTGATCATCGACTACCTGCAACTGATGGAAGGAAGCGGATCCGATAACCGGGTCCAGGAGCTCTCGCGGATCACCCGGGGCCTCAAACAAATGGCCCGGGAGCTGAACGTGCCGGTGATCGCCCTCTCCCAGCTCAGCCGTGGCGTGGAATCACGCACCAACAAGCGGCCGATGCTCAGCGACCTGCGGGAATCGGGCTCGATCGAGCAGGACGCCGACCTGGTGCTGATGATCTACCGGGACGAGTACTACAACCCCGACACCCCCGATCGCGGCATCACCGAGATCATCGTGACCAAGCACCGCAACGGGCCGGTGGGCACGGTCAAGCTGCTGTTTGAGCCGCAATTCACCCGCTTCCGCAACCTGGCGGCGCCGTAGCGTCGAACGATGGTGTCCGCTGACTTCGCCCCGATCGAGCACTTCGACGTGATCGTCGTGGGCGGCGGTCATGCCGGCTGTGAAGCGGCGATCACCGCCGCGCGATTGGGCTGCAGCACCGCACTCTTCTCCCTCAATCTCGACCGGATCGCCTGGCAGCCCTGCAATCCGGCGGTGGGCGGTCCGGCCAAGAGCCAGCTGGTTCACGAGGTGGATGCCCTCGGCGGCGTGATCGGGCGGCTGGCCGACGCCACCGCGCTGCAGAAACGGGTCCTCAACGCCAGCCGCGGTCCAGCGGTCTGGGCCCTGCGCGCCCAAACCGACAAGCGCCAGTACTCCCGGCAGATGCTGCAACTGCTGCAGCACACCCCCAACCTGGCCCTACGCGAGGCCATGGTCACCGGACTGGTGGTCGAGGACGCCGCGATCCAGGGCGTGCGGACCTACTTCGGCAGCACCTACAGCGCCGGGGCCGTGATCCTGACCGCCGGCACCTTCCTCGGCGGACAGATCTGGGTCGGCCATCAATCGATGTCAGCGGGTCGGGCCGGTGAACAGGCGGCCGAGGGTCTGACCGAGGCCCTGCAGGAGCTGGGCTTCCAGACCGATCGCCTGAAGACCGGCACGCCGGCACGGGTGGATCGCCGCAGCATCGCCCTCGATCAACTGGAGGAGCAACCCAGCGACGCCGCCGATCGCTTCTTCTCCTTTGATCCCACCAGCTGGGTCAGCGGTGAGCAGATGAGCTGCCACATCACCCGCACCACCGCGGCCACGCACCAACTGATCAAAGACAACCTGCACCTGACGCCGATCTACGGCGGGGTGATCGATAGCAAAGGGCCCCGCTACTGCCCCTCGATCGAGGACAAGATCGTGCGCTTTGCCGACAAGGACAGCCACCAGATCTTCCTGGAGCCCGAAGGCCGAGACACCCCGGAGATCTATGTCCAGGGGTTCTCCACGGGACTGCCGGAGCGGCTGCAGTTGGAACTGCTGCGCACCCTGCCCGGGCTGGAGCAGTGCGTGATGCTGCGGCCGGCCTATGCCGTGGATTACGACTACCTGCCCGCCACCCAGCTCAAGCCCTCCCTCGAGACCAAACGGGTCAAGGGACTGTTCAGCGCCGGGCAACTCAACGGAACCACCGGCTACGAGGAAGCCGCAGCCCAGGGCCTGGTGGCGGGCCTGAATGCCGTGCGTCAACTGCGCCAGCAGGAGCCGGTGCACTTCCCCAGGGAAGGGAGCTACATCGGCACGATGATCGATGACCTGATCACCAAGGATCTGCGGGAGCCCTACCGGGTGCTGACCAGCCGCAGTGAATACCGGCTGGTGCTGCGCGGAGACAACGCCGACCGCCGGCTGACGCCCCTGGGCCGTGAGCTGGGTTTAATCGACGACCGTCGCTGGGAGATCTACCAGCGCAAACAGGACGGAATCGAAGCCGAGAAACAACGCCTCGAGAGCGTCCGCCTGAAGGTCAGCGACCCTGTGGCGGCTGCCGTGGCCGAGGAGACCAAGGCGGCCATCAAGGGATCGATCACCCTGGCCGACCTGCTGCGGCGTCCGGGGTTCCACAGCGCAGATCTCGTTCGCCATGGCCTCGCCGAAGCCGAGCTCCCCCTCGACGTGCGTGAGGGGGCTGAGATCGACATCAAATACAGCGGTTACTTGGCCCGGCAACAGCAGCAAATCGATCAACTGAAAAAGCAAGCCGAGCGCCGCATCCCCGAGGGAATCGATTACGAGCAGATCGGCACCCTCTCGCGGGAGGCCCGCGAGAAACTCAGCGCCATCGAACCCAGCAACCTGGGGCAGGCCTCACGGATTCCTGGAGTCAGCCATGCCGATGTGACGGCTCTGATGCTCTGGTTGGAATTAGACAGTCGCCGCAACAACACCCTCGTCAGCACTCCGCAAAGCCGATAGGGTTCACCCACAGCGCTATGCCGCGTGGGCCCGATCCGCTCCATCAACACCTCCAAGGCCTACTGGGAGCTCAAGGCCGAGCAGGTGATGGATCGGGTCTTTCAACCGGCCTCCGCGCAGCAGGCCGAGCTCAACGACGCCATTGAGGTCGACGTTCGCGAGACAACGTCGACCGAAGCCAACCGGACCCGCCCAGCCCTGCGCCTGCAGTCCAAGCAGTGGCTCTTGGCCGGCCTGATTCTCTGTGCCCTGGGCTCCGGCCTTGGCCTCTATCAGGGCTGGAGTAGCGCGCAACGGCAACTCCAGATCGAGCGCAACGCCCGCCTGCTCAGCGACCTGCGCAACCTCACCCCAAACGAGGAACCCGCCACCAGCGAGGTCCTGCCGCCACCGCCGCCAGAGGAAGCCTGGATCACGCAGCTCCCGCCTCTTTCGGCCCTCCCAAGCGAGTCCGCGGCCCCAGCAGAAGCCTTGCCGGAACTGGTGGGTGTCGTCCAGATCCCCGGCCAACGGGGCTCGGCCATTTTTCAACAGGGCAAGAGCTCAAGCAACGCCCTGATCGGAGAGCAGATCGGCAGCAGCGGCTGGCGGCTGGTCTCGATTCAGAGCGATGGGGCCGTGATCGAACGCAGTGGCGTGCGCCGGCGCGTCAGCATCGGGGCAGGTTTTTAAAGCCAAGCCCCTGAGCAGTTCGGATCAAGCCACTGAGCTTTGGCCCTCGCCCCAGCCCCTCTGGCAAGCCGCGCCTGAGGCCGTGGCCGCGGGCCTCTGCGCCGATGCCGTCAGCGGCGGCCCCCAACTCAGCGGTCCTTGGCGCCTGCTGCTGCTGGGGGATGGCAGCCCCACCCGCCACCTGCAATCCCTAACGGGACAACCCGTCCAGGTGGAGGTGATCGCCATGCAGGCCGATCAGCAGGTGGCCAGCGAAGCCCCCCTGGAGGTGGAAGAGCTCGAGCCACCGCTGGTGCGCAGGCAGGTCTGGCTGCGCTGCGGCCCCCTCACCCTGGCCTGGGCTGAGAGCTGGTGGAACCAAGAGCAAGCCGAACAACACCTCCAGGCCCGCAACCAGCCGATCTGGACCAGCCTCACCGCCAACCGCGCCGAGCTCTACCGCGAGGTCGATGGCCTGGCCCGGGTCCAGGCACCATCTCTGGAAGAGGGGTTTGGGATCCCAGGCCCCTACTGGAGCCGCCATTACCGCTTCTTTCGCGGAGGCCGGGAACTCACCGTGATCCGTGAGGTGTTCTCACCACTGCTGGAGCGCTGGCTGGGCCCTGCCGAACACAAAACTCCATAACACTTTCTAACAAGTGTTACGAGTTGAACGAAAAAAGGATTGACAGGTTGCGGGCTGGTGTGCTGGCGGGATGATTGACCTAACGCATCGGATGGTCATGACCGTGATTCCCTTCAGGAGCCGCTCTCGCAGACGGCCCCACACCAGCACCAGCCCTCCCCAGCCGACCCTTGTCGAGCAGTGGGCCTCTCTTTTGGAACTGCTGTCGGACGGCTGCGCCTCCATCAGCACCAGCGTCGAGCAAATGGCCGAGGACGTTCCCCGCGATTTGATCGCGCCGGTGAACGCCCAACTGCGCCAGCAGGGCTGCCCCTTCCAAGTGCAGGAACGGAAAGCCGGCACCCGGCGCTCCAAGCACCAGGTTCAGCGGACGCGTCGCCGGGTTGAGCGGGGCAGCGACCTACCCAGACCCGCATCGAACGGCTGAGGATCAACCACCTCCACGCTGCGATCTGAGATCCGTGGGCTGGCCTCCCGCTTCCAGCGGTTCAGCGTGAAGCTCTCGTCTTCTGGCCAAGCGTCGGGGTCGACGGGTTCTTGGGACGAGGCAGGGGCACTGGGTTGCGGCTGAGCCTCAACGCGCACGGGCGCGGGGGCCACTGCGGGGCGAGCAGATCGACCTCGGCGGGAGATCGCATCTAAGGGTTGGCGACGGCTCTGGGGCGCCGAGGGCTCCTCCCAGGACTCCCGCCAGCCGTCGTCATCTTCCAGAAGCCAGTCGATCTTGTCCTCTACCCAACGTCCGACCTGATCCAGGCGAAGGCCCGAGGAGGCACGGCGACCACCTGGACGAGCGCCGGAGACACCGTCCACCAGCTGGCGGCCGGCTGACACCCACTGGTCCATCCGTTGGTCCAGGCCGCGCTCCCCGCGGCGGTAGGCCGGGCGCTCCGGTCGCTCAGGGGACCAGTCGTCGTAGGAGTCGCGCATCCAATCAGGCTAGTGAGGCCTACCCCCGTCCCAGGCGGCGGGCACGCAACCAGCGCTCACGCCCGAGACCCAGCAGGGCGATCGAGACGCCGCTGAGTTGCCAAACCCAAAGAACCGTGGCCATGGGCGGAACTTAGGCGGCGGAGCGCTCGAAGACCAGCTGGAAACGGGCGCTCCAACGGCCGCCTTCAAAACGGTCGCAGCATTGACGGCAGGCCACCCCCTGACGGCGGCGGCGGTAGGGGGACTGCAGGCCGCAACCGGGGCAGCGGGCCAGCCACTTCGCCGGTTGCGCCGGCACCGGAAAGCTATGGCGCACGCTGACCTGGAACTCCTGCTGGGCCCCGTTGATCGCCGCCATCCGCGCCCGGAACTCGGGTCCATGGACCTCATCGGCGCGGACCACCCGATGGATCCAGGCGTGGATCATTTCGTGGCAGAGCGTGCTGAGGCAGGCCTCCAGCGGCAGCGGCTCCAGCAAGGGGCGCGAGAGAACGATCTCACTGACGCCGGGCCCGTAGCGGTAGAGACCGGCACTGCGGCGCATCCGCCCGTCACTCCAGCGCACGCTCACCAGGCTGGTGCCATCGGCGCTGGCCAGGGAACCGTCGAAGTGCTCGCGGTTCAGGCGGTGATACAGCGGCAGCAGCGGTGCAAGGGGCACGCCGGAGGAGCTGGACGGCTGCGCCGCATTCTGACGGGGCCGTCAGTCAGACTCGTGGGCCGCATACAACTGTCCCGGGCGCGATGGACCTCAATACGGCCCTGATCTCTCAGATCGGCACCAAAGCCCTGTTGGCTGGCGCCGGGGCCCTCCTCCTCTACTGGACCATCAGCGCCGTGAAGCTGGTGCTGAATGCCCGGGGGATCAATCCGGTCATCAAGCAGTTCTTCACCCAGGTGGCCTCCGGCCGGATCGACGCCGCCTACCTGCTGACCACCAAGAACTACCGCTCCCACGTGAACCGGCAGCAGTTCATTCGCTTCCTGGCCGGCCTGCAGCTGAACAAGTACCGCAACCTCAAGTCCGGCCGTCCCCGGATCCAAGAAGACCAGATCACCCTGACCGTGAAGCTCAAGGCCGAAGACAACGCCGAGCTGCCCCTGGACTTCACCTTCGTGAAAGTCGAGGACGACTGGAAGGTCGATCGCATCCAAAAGATGGCCGCTGCCTGATCACGCCCTGCCGTGAGCAGCACCACCAGCGGGACCCAGGCACGCGCCAGCGAACTGCGTGACCTGCTCAACCGAGCCGCGCACGCGTACTACGTCCTCGATGCCCCCGTGATGGAGGACCCGGTCTACGACCGGCTCTATCGCGAACTCCTGGACCTGGAGAACGCCGACGCCAGCCTGATCAGCGCCGATAGCCCAACCCAGCGCGTCGGGGGAGCGCCGGCGGCGGGCTTCAGCAGCGTGCGCCACCGCATCGGCCTGCTCAGCCTCGACAACGCCTTCAACACCGATGAGCTCGAGGCCTGGTACGGCCGCCTACTCAAGGTGCTGGACCGCGAGGCCGGCACCGCCCTGCCGATGGTCGGTGAGCTGAAGATCGACGGCAATGCCCTGGCCCTCAGCTACGAGAACGGGGTGTTGGTGCGGGCCGCCACCCGCGGCGATGGCGAGCAAGGGGAGGAGATCACGGCCAACGTCCGCACGATCGCCTCAGTTCCGCTGCGGTTGCAGCTGGAGAACCCGCCGGCCTGGCTGGAGGTACGCGGCGAAGCCCTGATCCCCGATGGCACCTTTGCGGCCATCAACAGCGAGCGTCAGGCCCGCGGCGAAGCCCTCTTCGCCAACCCCCGCAACGCCTGCGCCGGCACCCTGCGGCAGCTCGATCCCAAGGTGGTTGCCGCGCGCAAACTCGACTTCTTCGCCTACACCCTGCACCTGCCGCCGGACTGGAGCGGGGGCCCCGCCAGCCAGTGGGAGTCCCTCGACTGGCTCAAGCAGGCCGGCTTCAAGGTCAACCCCAACGCCGCCCTACTGCCGGATCTAGCAGCGGTCGAGGCCTTCTTCGAGCACTGGGACGAGGGCCGCCGCCAGCTGAACTACGCCACCGATGGCGTCGTCGTGAAGCTCAACGACCTGCGCCTTCAAGACGCGGCCGGCTTCACCCAAAAGGCCCCCCGCTGGGCCATCGCCCTGAAGTACCCCGCCGAGGAGGCCCCCAGCAAACTGCTGCGGCTCAGCTGCCAGGTGGGACGCACCGGCGTGATCACCCCAGTGGCGGAGTTTGAACCCGTACCCCTGGCGGGCACGAGCGTCAGCCGCGCCACCCTGCACAACGCCGATCGACTGCTGGAGCTCGATCTCCACGCCGGGGACACGATCGTCGTTCGCAAGGCCGGCGAAATCATTCCCGAGGTCGTGCGGGTCCTGCCGGAGCTGCGCCCGGCTGCCGCTGAGCGGCTGGAGCTACCCCACACCTGCCCGGAGTGCGGCTCCGAGCTCGTCCGCGAAGAAGGGGAAGCCGCCACCCGCTGCGTCAACAGCAGCTGCCCGGCGATCCTGCGCGGCGCCCTGCGCCATTGGGTCAGCAAAGGCGCCCTCGATGTCGATGGCCTAGGCAGCAAGTTGATTGAGCAGTTGGTGGACCGGGGCCTGGTGGGCTCCATCGCAGGCCTCTACCGGTTGGATGGCGCCCTGCTCTGCAGCCTGGAGCGCATGGGCAGCAAGAGCGCCGAGAACCTTGTGGCCGCCTTGGCGGAGTCCAAACAACAGCCCTGGCACCGCCAGCTCTACGGCCTCGGCATCCACCATGTGGGCGAGGTCAACGCCAAAGCCCTGGCCAAGGCCTTCCCCAGTGCAGCGGACCTGGCCACCGCCGCCACCGAGACCCCCGAGGCGATCACCGCCGTCTATGGCATCGGCGCTGAGATCGCCCAGAGCCTGCAGCAGTGGTTCTCCACCGGTGCCAACCAGGAGCTGCTGACCAGCCTCGAGCGCCTGGGCTTCAGCCTGGCCAGCGGCGACGAGGAACAACCCGAGCCGAGCGGTCCTGCGCCATTGACCGGCCAGACCTTCGTGCTCACCGGCACCCTGCCGAGCCTGAGCCGCAGTCAGGCCCAGGCCCTGATCGAGGCCGCGGGCGGCAAGGTGACCGGCTCGGTCAGCAAAAAAACCAGCTATGTCGTGGCGGGCGAGGAAGCCGGCAGCAAGCTGAGCAAAGCCGAGAGTCTCGGGATTCCGGTGCTGGATGAAGCCAGCCTCCAAGCCCTGCTTGCCCCATGAGCCAACCCGCCGTCTACCGCTGGATCAAGACCGAATGCGGCCGCGCCAAGTTCGCCGATCTCGCCGCGCGCCCCGGCCCCCTCGCCAAGCTGCGCCTGGCCTGGTTCGTGCTGATCGCGGCGCTGCGCGACTGGCCGCTGCCGGATCAGTCGGAAGGCTGAGCTGCTTTTAAGGCCCGCTGGGCGGCCCGGCCCACAAGCCAAACCGAGGCCACCGTCGCGGCGATGCCCACCACCCGCAGGGCCCAGGTGAAGGGATCCGCCTCGCCGCTCAGCACCTCGCCGAAGCGGGCCACATCACCGGCGAGGGCCCCCAGACCGCAGAACAGGATCGTGCCGGGGATGATCCCAATCAGGCCAATCGTGTAGTCGCGCAGGCTCACCTCGCTCAAGCCATAGGCCAGGTTGAGCAATGAGAAGGGAAACGCCGGCGAGAGGCGGGTCAGCAGCACCAGCTTCAGGCCCTCGCGGCTCACCGCCTGCTCCACCGCCTGCAGCTTGGGGAAGGCCTCCAGCCGGCGCATCGCCCAGTCCCGCAGCCAGGTCCGTCCCAGCAGAAAGGCCGCTTCAGCCCCGAGGCAGGCCCCCACGAAGACGATCAGGCTGCCCCACCAGGTGCCGTACAAGGCTCCAGCCAGCATCGAGGCCCAGACCCCCGGCAGCAACAGCGTCACCCAAATCCCATAGAGGGGGATGAACAGCAGCGCCCCCGCAGGGGACTGCAGAACCGGAAGCCAGCTCTGCCAATCCATCAACCGAGGTCGGCCAGACGCTTGCGGGCCAAATCGGCCTGGGCCTGGGCTTCCGCCAGGTTGGCCTGGCACTCGGCCACCACCTCAGGGGGGGCTTTGGAGGCGAAGTTGGGGTTCGAGAGGCGACCCGAGAGCCCCTTGATCTCCTTCTCGGCCTTGGCGATGTCCTTCTCCAGCCGGCCCCGCAGCGCCTCGAGATCCACCAGTCCGTCGATCGGCAGCAAGACCTGAAGCTCACCGCTCACGCCGGCCAGGGCCTTCGCGGCAGGGTTGGCATCGGCGGCGGCCGGGTCCAGCACCTCCACCCGCTCCGCGCGGGTCAGCGCAGTGATGTCGGCGGTGGCGGCAGTCAGCACCGAGGCCAGTTCAGAGCGACCGGTGACGAAGCGCACCGGCACGCCCTGGCTGGGCTTGAGGCCGGCGACAGCGCGCAGGTTGCGGACCACCCGAATCGCCTCAATCAACTCGGCAAACGACGACTCCAGCTCGTCATCCAGGGCCGAGACGTCGAGGGCCGGCCAGGGCTGCAGGGCCAGGAACGTCTCTTCGGGCTCGCCGTTCAGGCCATGCCAGAGCTCCTCGCTCAGGTGGGGCATCAGGGGATGCAGCATCACCAGCAATTCATTCAGTGCCTTGGCCAGCACCTGGCGGGCCGTGCGCTGGTCGGCCAGGGCTTCGGCACTGGGGTTCTCGCCCGGGTTCAGGCGGCGCTTGATCAGCTCGACATACCAGTCGCAAACCTCATTCCAGGCGAACTCATAGAGCCCCTTGGCCGCCTCGCCGAGGCCATAGCTGCCGTAGCGCTCGGCGCTGTCGCGGTTCACCCGGGCCAGGCGCGAGAGGATCCAACGGTCCGCCAGCTGCAGGGCCGCGGGATCCGGTTCACCCAGGCTGGAGGGGGTCTCCCCACCCAGGTTCATCAGGGCAAAGCGGGTGGCGTTCCAGAGCTTGTTGGCGAAGTTGCGTGAGGCCTCCACCGTGGCGGAGGTGTCCGACTTGCGGTCGTAGTCCAGGCGGATGTCCTGGCCAGCACCGGCCACCTCACGCACCAGGGCAAAGCGCAGGGCATCGGCGCCGTAGCGCTCGATCAGCAGCAGCGGGTCAATGCCATTCCCCGCCGACTTGCTCATCTTGCGGTTGTTCTCGTCCCGCACCAGACCGTGGATGTAGACGTCCTGGAAGGGCATCTGGCCGGTGAAGGCGCCGGCCATCATCGTCATCCGGGCCACCCAGAAAAAGATGATGTCGAAGCCCGTCACCAGCACGCTGGTGGGGTACCAGCGCTGCAGGTCAGCCGCCTCGGCATTGGGCCAACCCATGGTTGAGAAGGGCCAGAGACCACTGGAGAACCAGGTGTCGAGGGCATCCGGATCCTGCTCAAGAACAGCACCCGCCCCGAACTGGGCATCCGCCTTGCTCTGGGCTTCGGCCTCATCCCGGGCCACCACATAGGGGGTGGAATCGGTGATCACACCGCCGGTCTCGCTGACCACAAACCAGGCGGGAATGCGGTGACCCCACCAGAGCTGGCGGGAGATGCACCAATCGCGAATGTCCGTGAGCCAATCGCGGTAGACCTTGCTCCAGCGCTCCGGAACAAAGCGGGGATCGGCGTTCTCGAGGGCCTCGCGGCAGCGGGCCGCCAAGGGCTCGGTTTTGACGAACCACTGGGTGGAGAGCAGGGGCTCGACGGGCACCTTGCCCCGATCGGAGAAGGGAACGCTGTGGCGGTAGTCCTCCACCTTCACCAGGAAGCCTTCGGCCTCCATCGCCGCAACCACGGCCTTGCGGGCTTCAAAGCGATCCAGCCCCTGGAAGCGACCGGCGGCCTCATTCATCGAGCCGTCCTTGGCCATCACCGTGATCAGCGGCAGGTTGTGGCGCTGGCCGATGGCGAAGTCGTTGGGGTCGTGGGCGGGGGTGACCTTCACGCAACCCGTGCCGAACTCGGCATCGACGTGGTCATCGGCCACGATCGGAATCTCCCGGCCCACCAGCGGCAGGGTCAGGGTCTGACCCACCAGCTCTGCATAGCGGGGGTCCTTGGGATTCACCGCCACGCCGGTGTCACCCAGGAGGGTCTCCGGGCGGGTCGTCGCCACCTCCAGGAAGCCCTGGCCGCTGCTCAGGGGATAGCGGAAGTGCCAGAGGTGACCATCCACCTCCTTCATCTCCACCTCCAGGTCGCTCACGGCTGAACCGGAGGCGGGGCACCAATTGACCAGGTACTCGCCCCGGTAGATCAGCCCCTGCTCATGCAGGCGGTTGAAGGCCTCGATCACGGCTTCGCTGCAGCCGGCGTCGAGGGTGAAGCGCTCCCGGCGCCAGTCCACCGAATAACCGAGACGGCGTAGCTGGCCGACGATCGTGCCGCCGCTCTGGGCCTTCCATTCCCAGGCCTTCTCCAGGAAGGCCTCGCGGCCGAGGTCTTCCTTGCGCTTGCCGTCGGCCTTGAGCTGCTTCTCCAGGATCGTCTGCACGGCGATCGAGGCGTGGTCGGTGCCGGGCAGGCAGAGCACGTTTTTGCCCTGCAGCCGCTGGAAGCGGACGATCGTGTCGATCAGGGCCGTGTTGAAGGCGTGGCCCATGTGCAGGCTGCCGGTCACGTTCGGCGGTGGAATCACCACCGAAAACGGCTCACCGGGGGCCTTGGGATCCGGGTGAAACGCGCCTTGGGTTTCCCAGGCCTGCTGCCACCGCGCCTCGGTGCCTACCGGGTCATAGGTCTTCGGCAGGGCGTCGGTCACGTCAACAGATCAGGCGATCGCCCCATGCTCGCAAAGGGCCGCCGGGGCCTCAGCCCGCCGCCAGGCGCTTGAGATAGGCCTCCCGGCTGCCGGCATTGATCCAGCCGGTGGCGATGGTCTTGCTCGCGCTCTGATTGACCCGGCCCCGGTGGATGTGGGAAGGCCCGGCCGGGAAGATCACGAGCTTGCCCCGCTGGGCCTCCTCGTGGTGCTCCTGCCAATGGAACTCCGTGCCGGCCTCCTCAACGCTGTTGCAATAGAGGATCCAGGCCAGGACGCGATGCACCGGCTCGGTGGCCTCATCGCTGATGGTCCAATCGCAGTGCCAGCGCTTGAAGCCCTCGCCGGGGGCATAGCGCTGCAGGTTGAAGATCGGGTTCACGAAGAGCTCCTGATCCGGGCAGCAGTCCCGGAAGAGGGGACGCTCCTGCAGGTAGCGCTCCAGGCCGGCCGTCACCCCCCGCAGGATCACCTCCGCGAGCGCAAAGGCCTCGGGGTCGGAGCGATCGATCGCCACCAGGCTGATGTCAGTCGAAACCTTGGCGGGCTCAGCCCCATCGGGCCCAAACGCCACACCGGGACGCTGCAGGTCCTCGCGCCGCTCAAAGAAGGCCATCACCCCATCGGAGAGGGCCTCAAAGCCGGGGTTGCTGTAGCGCGCAATCAGCTCCATCAAGCCTGCTCCAGCCAGGGAATGGCCACAAGGGCGTCCAGACGCTGCCACCGTTCCTGATCCGCGGGCAAGCGCTCCGTCAGCCCAACGCGCTCCAGGGCGCGGGTGATGCGCCCTGGCTCCAGGACCTCATCGGCGGGGCCCTGGGGCAGCACCAGCACCTGCTGCTCCGCGGGATCGGCCATCAGTTGCAGCTCCAGATCCCCCAGCTCCCGCTCGAAGAACACCCGCCGCATCCGTCCGGTCTGAACCGCACCGAGGGCCTCAGCGAAGGTCTTCAGACCCTCCTCATCGCCGCTGCAGCCGCAGTTCAGGGCCATCCAGATCAGCAATTTCGCCCAGCTCTCACTGCTCCAGAGGGGCTGGAAGCTCTCTCGGTTTTGGCGCACCAACTCCGCCAGGGCGAAATCCACCAAGGTCGCCTGCAGGGCCAGTGGGTCAGGAGATGCAGTTGTCATGACATCCATCCTCCCCATCGGTGTGCAGACTGCGGTCAAGTGAACGCCGAGCCATGGCCCTCGACTTCAACGACGCCGATCTGGAGTTTGCCGATCTGGTCTACGCCTACCAGAGCTGGGTAATGGCGGTGATCAACGACGAGAAGCTCGGCGGCGAGAAGCTTCTGAGCGACGAGATCACCGATGACGCCCTGAGCGCCATGCGCTTCCTGCCCGGCGAGGTGACCGCTGCGATCGAGACCAGCCTGGCCCGCGTCTACGACGTGGATCCCGACGAACTCGCCTCCCTGCTCTTCCCCGAAGACTGAGCCGCGGGGCCATGGCCTCGGACTACGTCCTGGGGACCCACCAGAGCGAACTGGAACGCCTGCGCTTTCAGCACGAGCTCTGGTCACCCATCAGCCAAGCCGCCTGGGCTCGGGCCGGCATCCACAGCGGGCAGCACCTGCTCGACCTCGGAGCCGGTCCAGGTTTTGCTGCAGCCGATCTCGCTGCCCTCGTCGGACCCAGCGGCCGTGTCCTGGGCCTGGAGCTCAGCGCTGACTACGTCGCCGAGGCCCAAGCCCTGGCGCGCCGAAGCGGCATCGATCAGCTGGAGGTCCGCCAACACGATCTGCTGAAGGATCCCTGGCCCCAAGAGCAGTTCGATCTCGCCTGGTGCCGCTGGCTGGCGATGTTCCTGCCGGACCTGGAACCGCTCCTGGCGGGCCTGGGGCAATGCATCCGCCCCGGCGGCCAGGTGCTGTTCCACGAGTACGTCCACTGGGACACCTTCGCCCTGCACCCCGGGGCCGAAGCCGTTGCTCGCTTTGGCCAGGCCTGCCAGCGGAGCTTCCGCGCGGCCGGCGGTGATCCGGATGTGAACCGCAGGCTGCCGTCGCTGCTGACGGCGCGGGGCTGGCAAATCGAAGAACTGCGCCCCCTGCCCGTGCTGGGCCCCCAAGGCTCGATGGCGGCGCAGTGGCTGGAGCGCTTTGTTGCGGTCTACGGGCTGCAGCTGCAGCGCCTCGGGCTCTGGAGCGCTGCGGACCAAACCGCAGCACTCGGGCAGATCCAGGCGGCCGCCTCGGATCCCGGCAGTTTCTGGGTCGGACCCACGGTGCTGGAGCTGCGGGCGAGACGATTGGGGCCGTAGTGCCCCGCCCCGCCGTGCCCTGGACCGCCGCTGAGATTCCCGATCAACGGGGGCGGACCGCCCTGATCACCGGCGCCAACAGCGGCCTGGGACTGGAGAGCGCCCGGGCCCTCGCCGCCAAGGGGGCCCGCGTGCTGCTGGCCTGCCGCAGCCTGGAGAAAGCCAACGCCGCCGCCGCGGCCCTGCGCTCGGACACCGGCGGAGAGCTGATCCCGCTGGAACTGGACCTGGCGGACCTGGAGAGCGTGCGGCGGGCCGCCGCCCAGGTGGAGCAGCTGGACCTGCTGCTGAATAACGCCGGAGTGATGGCGCCGCCCCGGACCCTGAGCCGCCAGGGCTTCGAGCTGCAATTCGCGGTCAACCACCTGGGCCACGTCGCCTTGACCCAGGCCCTGCTGCCCCTGCTGAAGCAGAGCCCCAGTGGACGGGTGGTGCATGTGAGTTCCGGTGCGGCCTACTTCGGCCGGATCGCCTTCGATGACCTGCAGGGCGAGACGCGCTACAGGCCCTGGGATGCCTACGGCCAAAGCAAGCTGGCCAACGCCATGACGGCCCTGGAGCTGCAACGCCAGCTCGAGCAGGAGGGCTCCAGCGTGCTCTCGCTGGTGGCACACCCGGGCCTGGCCCGCACCAACCTGCAGCCCACCTCCGTGGCCTCGAAAAACGCCAAGCTCGAGGGACTGGCCTACCGCCTGATGGACCCGCTCTTCCAGAGCGCCGCCATGGGGGCCCTGCCCCAGCTCTTTGCCGCGACCGCGCCGGAGGCCAAGGCCGGGGTGTTCTACGGACCAGGCGGCTTCGGGAACCTGCGGGGCTATCCCACCAGCTGCCGCATGCCCCCTCAAGCGCTGGACGTCGAGGCCTGCGCACGCCTCAGGTCGGTCAGTGCAGCACTGATAGGGTCGGCCCCAGCGGGCGGTTCCCTGTAGGGAACGCCAGACGACAGCCGCCGCCGATCCCTATGACTTTCGCCCTCAAAGAATGGTGGGGCAAACCCCATCGGGACATCCTCTCGGGCCTGGTGGTGGCCTTCGCGATGATCCCCGAGGCGATCGCCTTCTCCGGAATCGCCGGCGTGGATCCGCGGGTGGGTCTCTTTGGCGCCTTCATGCTCTCGGTGACCTTGGCGGTCTTCGGCGGGCGCACCGCGATGATCACCTCGGCCACGGGCTCCACCGCCCTGCTGATGACCGGGCTGGTGGAGCAGGGCAACGCCCTCGGCGAAGGCATGGGCCTGCAGTACCTGCTGGCGGCCGGGGTCCTGACGGGTGTTCTGCAGATCGCTTGGGGCTATCTACGGCTCGCCCACCAGATGCGCTTCGTGCCGCAACCGGTGATGGCGGGCTTCGTCAATGCCCTGGCAATCCTGATCTTCCTGGCCCAGCTTCCTCAGCTCGGCCTTGATTTCTTCCACCCCGAGAAGGTGGCGGTGACCGCGGGGCAGCTGCCGGCGGTCTGGGGCCTGATGGCCCTGACCCTGGTGATCATCTACGTGATGCCGCGCTTCACCAAGGTCGTGCCATCGGCCCTGGTGGCGATCCTGATCTCGACGGGGATCTCGATTCGCATGGGCCTGGATGTGCCCACGGTCAGCAGCCTCGGCACCCTGCCCAGCGGCCTTCCTCAATTCGGGATCCCGCAGGTTCCCTTCACCACGGGCACCCTGGGCCTGATCCTTCCGACCGCCCTGGCCATCTCCCTGGTGGGTCTGATGGAGACCTTCTTGACCCAGGACATCCTCGACGACGTCACCGACAGCTCGTCCCACAAAAACCAGGAAGCCCGCGGCCAGGGCATCGGCAACATCGTCAGTTCGTTCTTCGGCGGCATGGCCGGCTGCGCCCTGGTGGGCCAGTCGGTGATGAACGTGGGCTATGGCGGCCGCACCCGCCTCTCCACCCTCACCTCGGGCGTGAGCCTGCTGGCGATGATCCTGCTGGCCAGCCAGTGGGTCAATCAGATCCCGATGGCCACCCTGGTGGGGGTGATGGTGATGATCGCCATCAACACCGCCAACTGGGATTCGATCCGCAGCATCCGCCGCATCCCCAAGAGCGACACCTCGGTGATGCTGCTGACGGTGGTGGTGACCGTGCTGACCCACAACCTGGCGGTGGGCCTGCTCTCCGGTGTGGCTCTGGCGGGGATCCTGTTCAGCCGCAAGGTGGCCAAGGTGATCGAGGTCAGCAGTGAGCAGAGCGGCAGCGAGCACCGCATCTACCGCGTCCGCGGTCAGCTGTTCTTCGTCAGCAGCATCTACTTCCGCCAGGGGTTTGAGCTGCACGAGCATCCCGCTCGCGTCACCATCGACATGGGCGAGGCCCACATCTGGGATCAAAGCGGCGTGACCGCCCTTGATCAGGTCATCCGCAAGCTCAAGCTCGGCGGCAGCCAGGTCGAGGTGATCAACCTCAACCAAGAGAGCACCGATCTCTTCGCCCGCATCGGTGTGGCAGAAGAAGCCGGCGGCCGCGGCGGGGAGCTGTCCTCAGCCCACTAGTGCAGTGATGCCCGGTGCCGGGTTCGAACCAGCGACATCCTGCTTGTAAGGCAGGCGCTCTACCGCTGAGCTAACCGGGCGGTTACGGCATTCTGCAGGGCAGCATTCACCCCCGGCGATGGCCAGCGGCCAGCAACACGACCGCGCCACCTGCTGGCTGGCCCTGCCCTATGGGCTGCTCTGGTGGCCCTGGCTTGGACCTCTCGGAACGGTCGTCAGCGCCCTGGCCTTCCTGATCGGAGGCCTCTGGCTCTCCCCCGATCTCGACACCAACTCCCGGCCCTACCAACGCTGGGGGCCCCTGCGCTGGCTCTGGTGGCCCTACCGCAAGACCCTGCGCCATCGCTCGATCCTGTCCCACACGCCGGTGGTCGGAACCCTGGTGCGGGTGGGCTATGGCCTCGGCATTGTCCTGCTGTTGAGCGGCCTGCTGCACCCCTGGGGAGTCCCCTCGAGCAGCGAAGTTCTGATCTGGCTCAAGCAGCAGGAGCGGCTGCTCTGGGTGGCCCTGGTTGGCATCGAGGCCAGCGCCTGGCTGCACCTGCTCCAGGACGGTGATCCCATGCCACGGCTCTGGCGCCGTCGCTAAACAACGGGCAACGGCGAAGCCCCATGGCGCTCCTTGATTTCGATGGCGACTACGGCCGCCACTACGACCAGAGCATTCGCCGGCTGATCCCCGCCTACGACAGCCACTTCGAGCTCGCCGCTGCCGCACTCGGGGCCCTCGTGCCAACGGCCTCATCGGCGCTCGTGGTGGGCCCTGGGGCAGGGGAAGAATTGCCAAGCCTGCTGAGGGCCATGCCCGGCGCACACCTGCAGCTGGTGGAGCCGAGCGAGCAGATGCGGGGGTTCTGCGACGCCGTGATCGCCCGCGTCCAAGCGGGCAGTCGCATCGGCTGGGCCCCAAACGACCTCAAGGAGGTGCCAGGCCGTTTTGACGCGGTGATCTGCCACAACGTCCTGCACCTGCTTCCTCCGGCTGAGCAAGAGGACTGCCTCCAACAGCTCTGTGCCCGCGTCAGCCCTGGGGGCGTGCTGGTGATCAGCGGCTTCAGTGAAGAACCCGGGGCGGACATGGAGCTCTGGCAGGCGATCGCCCGGGCCCGCTTCCACGCCCAAGGCATGGACTCCGAAACGATCGAGCGCGTGATGGCCTCCCGCAATGCCGGGGTCTACTCCGTGGATGCAGATCGTCTGGCGGGGCAGTTGCATCGGGCGGGAATGGAGCCAGCGACACAACTGCTGCAGGCCCTGTTCAACCGGCTTTGGTTCAGCCGCCGGCCTGCAGCGCAATGAGATCGTGAGGAGCCAGCTGGCCCCCCTTCGATGAGCGACGCCCTGCAAGAGCTGATCGCGGTGGTCGCCAAGCTGCGCGATCCCGATGGGGGCTGCCCCTGGGACCTGGAGCAAACCCACCAGTCCCTCGTGCCCTATGTGCTCGAGGAGGCCCACGAGGTGGCCGACGCCATCCGCCATGGGGATGACGCCCACCTCAAAGAGGAACTCGGCGATCTACTGCTGCAGGTGGTCCTCCATGCCCAGATCGCCCAGGAGGAGCAGCGCTTCGATCTCGAGGCCATCGCCCAGGGAATCAGCGAGAAATTGATCCGCCGCCACCCCCACGTCTTTGGCGATGCCATCGCCGAAGACAGCGCCGCGGTCAAGGACACCTGGGAGGCCATCAAGGCCAGCGAAAAAGGAGAGGCTCCGCCCTCCGCCAGTCCCCTGAGCGATCGCCTCGCGGGCAAGGTGCGCGGCCAAGGCGCCCTGGCCGGAGCGATGACCATCTCCAAGAAAGCCGCCAAGGCGGGCTTCGAATGGGATGACATGAACGGTGTCTGGGAGAAGGTCCACGAGGAGCTCGATGAGCTCAAGGAAGCCGTGGCCTCAGGGGACAAGCGCCACGCCCAGGAGGAACTCGGTGATGTCCTGTTCACCCTGGTGAACGTGGCGCGCTGGTGCGGAATCGAACCCGAGGAGGGCCTCGCGGGCACCAACCGGCGCTTCCTCGATCGCTTCTCCCGCGTCGAAGCCGCCCTGGGGGGCGATCTTCAGGGCCGCAGCATCCGCGAACTCGAGGGTCTCTGGCAGCAGGCCAAGGCCCAGATCCGCCAGGAGCAGCAGGACGCGGTCTGATCGAAAAACCATTTCTAGTTTGAGGGGCCGGCACTGGAGCCCCCATGGGTTTTCGCTACCTCGATCGCCTGGCCAGCCCCGAGCAAATCCAGGGCTTTCTGGGCTTGATGGACCTGGCGGCTGGAGGAGGGGAGTCAGCCCAGAACGTCTTTGAGCTCTCCCACCGGCTGCGGGACTCCAACCCGATGAAGCTCTGCCGCAAGCGTCTGGCCCGCGATCCCGAAGCCGAGCGGCTGATCCAAACCCGGCAGCTCAGCGGGCCCTACGACCCAGAGGCCCTGAAAGCCCTGCCCAAAGGCAGCCTGGGTCACACCTACGCCACGGTGCTCGGGGCCCTGGGCTACGACATCAACTTCTTCCCCGAGCCCAGCTTCTTCAGCAATCTCGAGACCGACGCCGACTACATCAACTACCGGGTCTACGCGACCCACGACCTACACCACATCCTCACCGGCTTCAGCCTGGACAACTTCGGCGAATTGGGGGTGATCAGCGTCAGCGTCGCCCAGTTCTCCCACCCAGGATTGGCCTTCACCGACCTGATGTCCCTGCTGCTGAATTGGTTCAGGGATGACACCCCGATCGACGAGCTGGAAAGCCACGCCGACAAGGCCCACACCACGGCCTATGCCTTTGGCCGCATCAGTGAAGGGCTGGAGATGGGTGCCAACGCCCAACCCCTCTTTGCCCAGCCCTGGGAAGCTCTGATGCCCCGCAACCTGGAGGACCTGCGCCGGGAGCTGCAGATCGACGCCGTCACCAGCGGCCCCTGGAGCTGGCACAGCCGCCCTGAGCTCATCGAGGCCCTCAAGGCCTAGCCCGGCGGTGCGCAAATCTGGAGAGATCTCCCCGCGCCCCTGCGATGGCCGACAGTGCCGCTCCCGCTCCAACCCCCGGCTGGGTGGACGAGATCTTTGATGGTGTCCGCTACGGACTGGCCGGGCGGGTGATCGCCGAAGAGCAATCCCCCTTCCAGACGGTCACCATCATCGAGAGCGAGCGCTACGGCAAGGGCCTGCTGCTCGACGGCTGCTGGATGACCGCCGAGCGCCAGGAGCGGCACTACCACGAATCGATCGTGCACCCGGCGCTCTGCAGCGCCGCAGCGGTGGAGCGGGTGCTGGTGATTGGCGGTGGCGACGGCGGCACCGCCCGCGAGTGCCTGCGCCACACCGGCGTGCAGCACCTGGACATGGTCGAGATCGACGGACTGGTGGTGGAGTGGAGCCAGCAGCACCTGCCCTCCATCGGCGGAGGCTGCTGGAGCGATCCCCGCTTCCACCTGACCGTGGGCGACGGCATCGCCTGGGCCGCCAATGCCGCTGACGCCAGTTACGACGTGGTGATCGTCGATGGATCCGATCCCGCTGGCCCCGCCGAAGGCCTGTTCAACCGGGCCTTCTTCGAGCAGTGCCGCCGCATCCTCAAGCCCGGTGGCGTCTTCGCCACCCAGAGCGAATCCCCCGAGGCCTTCCGTCAGGTCCACATCGACACCGTCCAGGTGATCCGCGAGGTCTTTGGCCATGCCGATCCGATGTACGGCTGGGTGCCGATGTACCCGAGCGGCTGGTGGAGTTGGACCTTCGCCGCCATCGACGGCCGCCGCTATCTGGAGCCGGATCCCTCCCGCGCCGCGGCCGTGGTCGATGGCTGCCAGATCTGGAGTCCCCGCTGGCAGCGCGGCGCCTTTGACGCCATCCCCGCCGCCATCGAACGCGCGATCAACGCATGAACGACCTCTTTGACAGCGACGGCGCCATCTACATGGGCAGCCAGCGGGATCCCGCCGGCTGCCGGGTGGGCCTATTCGGCGTGCCCTACGACGGCACCACCTCCTTCCGGCCTGGCACCCGCTTTGGCCCAGCGGCGATCCGCGAGGTCAGCCCGGGCCTCGAGAGCTACTGCCCCCAGCTCGATCGGGATCTCGAGGAACTGGCCATTGCCGACCTGGGCGCCGTGGACATCCCCTTCGGCGCCCCAGAGCCTGTGGTGGCCGCGGTGAAGCAGGCGACGCAGGCGGTGCTGGGGCTGGGCCTCAAGCCGCTGATGCTGGGCGGTGAGCACTCCATCAGCTCAGGAGCAGTGGCCGCCGTCGCCGAGCAGCATCCCGAACTGGTGCTGGTGCAACTCGATGCCCACGCCGACCTGCGCCATGAATGGCTCGGCGCCAACCACAGCCACGCCTGCGCCATGCGCCGCTGCCTGGAGGTGCTGCCCAGCCAGCAGCTGCTGCAGATCGCCATCCGCAGTGGCACCCGCGAGGAATTCAGCGAACTGCGCCAAACCGGACGCCTGGTCGCGATCGAGCGGATGGCCGAGGCGCTCAAACCCCTCCGGGGCAAACCGCTCTATCTCACGGTTGACCTGGACTGGTTTGACCCGGCGGTGATGGCCGGTACGGGCACCCCGGAGCCGGGGGGATTCCTCTGGCGGGACTTCGCCGCCCTGGTGGATGAACTGCGCCACCACAACCTGGTGGCCGCCGATGTGGTGGAACTGGCGCCCATGCTCGACCCCAGCGGGGTCAGCAGCGTGCTGGCCGCCAAGGTGGTGCGCAGCCTGCTCTTCCTGCTGGATCGCTGATTCAGTAGGAGCAGGTGCCGCTGGCGCGCTGCTCACGCAGGCGCTCGTGCTGCTGGGCGATCAACTGCACCGCCAGGGTCGGGTGGTTATGCAGCAGGTTCAGGAAGCGCAGGCGATCGAGCTTGACCAACTCCACCGGCGTGCGGGCGATGGCGTCATTGCGGTAGACGCCGTCCTTCCAAACGATGTCCTGGTAGCTGAACAACTCACCCGGCCTGCAGCAGAGCTTGTCGCCGTTGGCATCAATCACCTCGACGATGCCGCGGCGCACGCCGTAAATGGCGTTAGCCGTCTGGCCACTGCTGAAGATCGCAGCACCGGTGGGGAACGAGAGGGTCTCGCTGTCCACCTGGGCGGACATCAGCTCAATCGGGGTCGCGATGGTGGACGTGAGCATGCGTCTCTGACCTCCCGTACCCCAAAACCTGATCGGCTCAGCTTGACACCTACAGCCCGGCAATCCAGGACGCCCAGACAACAAAACAGAAGAGATCAGAGATCTTCGGTTTTGCTTCAGCTTTCAAGTACATCCGTGAGGGCGAGCTGGCGGTCGCGCACCGCTGGCTGCAGGCCATCCCCTTGACCGACAACGGGCAGACGCGGCGGCCGAGCCGTCCAGTGATGGCACCACAACTCCCCCGCCAGCTCCGGATGAATCGGCAGCTTGCGCAGACGGCACCAACCCAACTCCACCCCCTTGGGGGAGGCGCAGTGGCGGCAACTTCTGCAGCAGGGACGCGGGCCTATCGCTTTGGAGGCTTGGGCTGCCAACCGTAATCAGGCCGTCCTGTGGCGGCCATAGGAAGCGGCAAAGCTCCGGGTTCTCTTCCCCTTGTTGAACAAGATCCATAGGATCCGCCTGAGCATTGGACTGCCATGGCCGCCTCGCCTTCCCTCCAGCGCACGCCGCTCTTCGATGCGGCGCGGGAGGCCGGCGGACGGATGGTCCCGTTTGCCGGCTGGGAGATGGCCGTGCAATTCAGCGGCCTGATCGACGAGCACCAAGCCGTCCGTGAGCACTGCGGCCTGTTTGACATCTCCCATATGGGCGTCCTGCGCCTGCGGGGAGCCAACGTCAAGGACGCCATGCAGGGCCTGGTGCCCAGCGACCTCTTTCGGATTGGGCCTGGCGAGGCCTGCTATTCGGTCCTGCTCAATGCCGAAGGGGGCATCCGGGACGACCTGATCATTTACGACCGGGGCTGGCTGGAGAACGAGCAGGTCCACGAACTGGTGCTGGTGATCAACGCCGCCTGTGCCGAGAGCGACACGGCCTGGATGCGCAGCCAGCTGGAGCCCGCCGGCATCGAGCTGATCGACCTGAAGGGCTCCGGCACGCTGCTGGCCCTACAGGGACCGGAGGCCGCACAGCTCCTGGAGGAGTTGGCGGGCTGCTCCCTCGCTGGGCTGCCGCGCTTTGGCCACCGGGAGCTGACGCTGCCTGGCCTGGGTGAGGCGTTCGTTGGACGGACCGGATACACCGGTGAGGACGGCTTTGAGCTGCTGCTCTCCGCCGATGCCGGCCAACGCTTCTGGACCACCTGCCTGGAGCGGGGCGTCAAACCCTGCGGCCTGGGCGCCCGCGACACCCTCCGACTGGAGGCGGGCATGCATCTCTATGGCAGTGACATGGATGCCAGCACCTCGCCCCTGGAGGCCAGCCTGGGCTGGCTGGTGCATCTGGAGATGCCCAAGGACTTCATCGGCCGCCCGGTCCTGGAGCAGCAAACCGCGGACGGGCTGAAACGGCGCCTGGTTGGGCTGAAGCTCCAGGGCCGCGCCATCCCCCGCCATGGCTACCCGGTTCTCCAGAACGGAGAGGTGGTTGGAACCGTCACCAGCGGCACCTGGTCCCCGAGCCTGCAGGCCGGGATTGCCCTGGCCAGCGTGGCCACCGGCGCCGCCAAGCTCGGCACCAGCCTGGCCGTCGAAATCCGGGGCAAAGCCGAAGCCGCCGAGGTGGTCAGGCGCCCCTTCTACCGGCGCTGAGCCCACTCCAAGTGGGACAATCGCCGATCACCCACTTGTTTCCACATGCGCAGCCACGGATGCGGCGACCTGCGTCAGAGCGCCACCGGCCAGGCTGTGCAGCTGTGCGGCTGGGTCGACCGCAGCCGTGACCACGGCGGTGTGATCTTCATCGATCTGCGCGACCGCAGCGGCACCGTTCAAATCACCGTCGACCCCGACAACGGCGCCGAGATGTTCGCCGTGGCGGAACACCTGCGCAACGAAACGGTGATCCAGGTGGAGGGCAAGGTGCGCGAGCGCCCCGCCGATGCCATTAACGACAAGCTCTCCACCGGTCAGATCGAGGTGCTGGCCAGCTCCATCCGCGTGCTGAACAGCGTCAAGGGCAACCTGCCCTTTGCCGTCTCGGTGCACGACGAGGAGAACACCCGCGAGGAGCTGCGGCTGCGCCACCGCTACCTCGACCTGCGCCGCGAGCGCATGAACAGCAACCTGCGCCTGCGGGCCCAGACGATCCAGGCCGCGCGCCGCTTCCTCGAAGAGCAGGGCTTCATCGAGGTCGAGACGCCTGTGCTGACGCGCTCGACCCCCGAAGGCGCCCGCGACTACATCCTCCCCAGCCGGGTCTGCGGCGGCGAGTGGTTTGCCCTGCCCCAATCCCCCCAGCTGTTCAAGCAGCTGCTGATGGTGGGCGGCATCGAGCGCTACTACCAAGTGGCCCGCTGCTTCCGCGACGAGGACCTGCGGGCCGACCGCCAGCCGGAATTCACCCAGCTGGACATGGAGATGAGCTTCATGGATCAGGAGCAGATCCTGGAGCTCAATGAATCCCTGATCGCCGCCATCTGGAAGAGCGTCAAAGGCATCGAGTTGCCCCGACCCTTCCCGCGCCTGACCTGGCACGAGGCCATGGAGCGCTATGGCACCGATCGCCCCGACACCCGCTACGGCATGGAGCTGGTCAACGTCAGCGACCTGGTGGCTGACATGGGCTTCAAGGTCTTCAGCGGCGCCGTGGCCTCCGGGGGCTCGGTCAAATGCATCGCCGTCCCCGGCGGCAACGACGCCGTCTCCAACGTCCGCATCAAACCCGGCGGCGATGTCTTCAGCGAAGCCCAAAAAGCCGGCGCCGGCGGCCTGGCCTTCATCCGCGTCCGCGAAGGCGGTGAGATCGACACGATCGGCGCCATCAAGGACAACCTCAGCGACGAGAAGAAGGCGGAGCTGCTCAAGCGCACTGGCGCCGAGCCCGGCACCTTGATCCTCTTCGGGGCCGGCGACACCGCAACGGTCAACAAGGCCCTGGACCGCGTCCGTCAGTACCTGGCCCGGGAACTGGGCATGGTCAAAGCCGACGGCGAGAACGACAGCTGGAACTTCCTCTGGGTGGTGGATTTCCCGATGTTCGAGTTCAACGCCGACGAGAACCGCTACGAGGCGCTGCACCACCCCTTCTGCGCCCCGAACACCGACGACCTCGGCAGCGACCCGGCCGCCTGGGCCGAGACCCTGCCCGGCGCCCGCGCCCAGGCCTACGACCTGGTGCTCAACGGCCTAGAGCTCGGTGGCGGCTCCCTGCGCATCCACGATTCAGCCCTGCAGCGCCAGGTGCTGGAGACCGTGGGCCTGCCCCTGGAGGAGGCCAATGCCCAGTTCGGCTTCCTGATGGAAGCCCTCGACATGGGCGCCCCGCCACACGGCGGCCTGGCCTTCGGGGTCGACCGGATGGTGATGCTGCTGGCGGGCGAGGAGTCCATCCGCGACACCATCGCCTTCCCCAAGACCCAACAGGCGCGCTGCCTGATGACCAGCGCACCCGGCGGCGTGGCCGAGAAGCAGCTCGAGGAGCTGCATGTGGCCAGCACCTGGGTGGACGAGGAGGACTGATCCTTCCGGGCAGAACCCGAATACAAACAAAGGCTTTAGGGCACTGTCTCAGTTGAGACCTGAAGCTTGATGGTGGCAATCGCCATCGGCCTATGGCCAAAGGTCCTCCCCGTCCACCAGCAAACTCCGGCAAAAAGCGCGGCAGCAGTGACCTGGTGCGCCTGTACCTGCAGGACATCGGTCGCGTTGACCTGCTCAGCCATGAGGAGGAACTCACCCTGGCCCGGCTGGTCCAGCGTCGCGAACGACTGCTGCAGGAACGCCGCAAACTCGCCCAACAATCGCCTGAAGTCCAGGTCCTGGAGGAGCTGGAGCACAGCCGCCAACAGTTGGCCTCCCATCTGGGGCACTGGCCCAGCCTTCAGCTCTGGTCCGAACACCAGCAGCGCAGCGGCGCCGAGCTCAAAGAGTCCCTCAAGGCAGGCCATGAAGCCTGGGCCACCCTCTCGGAGCTGAGCATCGCCGAACTCAAGCAGGCGCTCCACCAGGGGCGCCGGGCCCGAGATCGGATGATCCAGGCCAACCTGCGCCTGGTGGTGGCCGTCGCCAAGAAATACCAGCAACGGGGCATGGAGCTGCTGGACCTGGTGCAGGAGGGCACCCTGGGCCTCGAGCGGGCGGTGGAGAAGTACGACCCCACCCGCGGCTTCCGCTTCAGCACCTACGCCTACTGGTGGATCCGCCAGGGGATTACCCGGGCCATCGCCACCCAAAGCCGCACGATCCGCCTGCCGGTTCACGTCACCGAGAAGCTCAACCGGATCAAAAAAGCGCAGCGCCAGATCGCCAGCGAACACGGACGTCTGGCCTCCGTGGCCGACCTCGCCAAGGAACTGGGCCTCAGCGAAGAGGTGATTCGCCTCACCCTGATGCGGGTGCCGCGCTCGGTCTCCCTGGACACGCGGGTGGGCCGCGACCAAGACACGGAGCTGGGGGATCTGCTGGAGGACGGCCACGCCACCCCGGAGCAGGCCCTGACCAAGACCCAACTCCACGACGACCTCGAAGCCCTCCTCGAGGAGCTGAGCGGCCGCGAGGCCGAGGTCATCCGCCTGCGCTTCGGCCTGGAGAACGACACCCCGCAAACCCTCTCCCAGATCGGCGAAGACCTGCACCTCTCCCGTGAGCGCGTCCGCCAGATCGAAACCCGCGCCCTGCTCAAACTGCGGCAACCCCAGCGCCGCTGCCGGGTGCACGACTACCTGCTGAACATCGACGGAGACAGCGCTCCCAGCGGCTGAAAATCCAGCTATCAATCGGGCAGCAGCGCGCCCGAGAGATGGCCAATTCCATGCCCAGCATCGACATCGGCATCCCCGAGGCCCAGCGCCAGGAGATCGCCCAGGGCCTCAGCCGCCTACTGGCGGACACCTATGTCCTCTACGGCAACACCCACGGGTTCCACTGGAACGTCACGGGGCCGATGTTCAACACGCTCCATCTGATGTTCATGGACCAGTACACGGAGCTCTGGACCGCCCTGGACGTCATCGCCGAACGCATCCGCGCCCTCGGGGTCGTCGCCCCCCATGGCGGCAGCAGCCTGGCCAAGCTCGCCTCCATTCAGGAAGCCCCCCAGCAACCCGCCGCCCTGGAGATGGTTCGGCTGCTGGTCAGCGGCCATGAGTCCGTGGCCCGCACCGCCCGCAGCATCTTCCCCCTGGCCGATGCCGCCAGCGATGAGCCCACGGCCGATCTGCTCACCCAACGGCTGCAGATCCACGAAAAAACCGCCTGGATGCTCCGCAGCCTGCTGGATCAATAGGCCTTCGCGGCGAGGGCCCCTAGATCAGGCCGGTACATTGAAGGGTCGCTTCAGGAGCCATGGCCAAATTCGTCTTCGTGACCGGTGGCGTGGTGTCCAGCATCGGCAAAGGGATCGTGGCGGCCAGCCTGGGGCGCCTGCTCAAGAGCCGCGGCTACAGCGTCTCGATCCTGAAGCTCGACCCCTACTTAAACGTGGACCCGGGCACGATGAGCCCGTTCCAGCACGGTGAGGTCTTCGTCACCGAAGACGGCGCCGAGACCGACCTGGACCTGGGTCACTACGAGCGCTTCACCGACACCGCCATGTCGCGCCTGAACAGCGTGACCACCGGTTCGATCTATCAGTCGGTCATCAACAAGGAGCGCCGCGGCGACTACAACGGCGGCACCGTGCAGGTGATTCCCCACATCACCGGTGAGATCCGCGAGCGCATCCACCGCGTCGCCGCCAACAGTGGTGCTGATGTGGTGATCACCGAGATCGGCGGCACGGTCGGTGACATCGAGTCCCTGCCCTTCCTCGAAGCCATCCGCGAATTCCGGGGGGATGTGGGCCGCAACGACCTGGCCTACGTGCACGTGACCCTGCTGCCCTACATCGGCACCTCAGGCGAACTCAAGACCAAGCCCACCCAGCACTCGGTCAAGGAGCTCCGCTCCATTGGCATCCAGCCCGACGTCCTGGTCTGCCGCAGCGACCGCGAGATCAATGAGGAGCTGAAGGGCAAGATCGGCGGCTTCTGCGGCGTCCCCACCCGGGCGGTGATCCCCGCCCTGGATGCCGACAGCATCTACGCCGTTCCGATCACCCTCGAGAAGGAGGGGCTCTGCCGCGAGGTGCTCGATCTGTTGGGCCTGACGGACCACGAGTCCGACATGCAGCGCTGGGAGCAGATGGTCGCCAAGCTGCGCAACCCCGGCCCCGCCGTGAAGGTGGCCCTGGTGGGCAAGTACGTGCAGCTCAACGACGCCTACCTCTCGGTGGTCGAAGCCCTGCGCCATGCCTGCATCGACCGCGATGCCGCCCTGGATCTGCATTGGATCTGTGCCGAGCAAATCGAAGAGCAAGGGCCGGAGGCCCTGCTGCGCGGCATGGATGCCGTGGTCGTCCCCGGTGGCTTTGGCAACCGCGGCGTCGACGGCAAGGTGGCGGCCATCCGCTGGGCCCGGGAGCAGCGGGTCCCCTTCCTGGGCCTCTGCCTCGGGATGCAATGTGCCGTGATCGAGTGGGCCCGCAACCAGGCCGGACTGACGGGAGCCACCAGCGCCGAACTGAACGCCGACAGCCCGCACCCGGTGATTCACCTGCTGCCCGAGCAACAGGATGTGGTCGACCTGGGCGGCACGATGCGCCTCGGGGTCTACCCCTGCCGCGTCGCGCCCGGCACCCTGGCCCACCGCCTCTATGGCGATGAGGTGGTCTACGAGCGCCACCGCCACCGCTACGAGTTCAACAACGCCTACCGCAACCTCTTCCTGGAGTCGGGCTACGAGATCAGCGGCACCTCCCCCGATGGCCGCCTGGTGGAGCTGATCGAGCTGAAGAACCACCCCTTCTTCACCGCCTGCCAGTACCACCCGGAATTCCTCTCCCGCCCGGGCCAACCCCACCCGCTCTTCCGGGGTCTGATCGAAGCGGCGCAACAGCGCCTGCCCTCCAGCCCCAGTGAAGCGATTGCCCAAGGGGCGAACATCTCGGCGGCATGAGTGAGCAGGAGCCATTGGGCTCCAGCGGCCTACCCGTCGTGGAGACCTTCCACTCCCTGCAGGGGGAGGGCCTCCATGCCGGCCGCAGCGCCTTTTTCATTCGCCTGGGGGGCTGCAGGGTCGGTTGCAGCTGGTGCGACACCAAGCACTCCTGGCCCGCCGAGGTGCACCCGCAGCAGAGCCTTGAGGAACTGGCCTTGGCCTGCGCAGAGGCGGCCTCAGCGGGCGCGGCCTTCGTTGTACTCACGGGCGGCGAACCGCTGCACCACAACCTCGACGCGCTCAGCGCGGCCATCCGCCAGCACTGCTCGCTGCCCATCCACCTGGAAACCAGCGGCGTGGATCCCCTGACGGGATCCCCGACTGGATCAGCCTCTCCCCCAAGCGCCATCAACCTCCCAGGGCCGAGCTGCTGCAACGCTGCGATGAGCTGAAGGTCGTGGTGCATGAGGCTGCCGATCTGCTTTTTGCCGAGGTCAGCGCCAGCCAGGCCCCCCAGGCGACCTGGCTGCTGCAACCGGGCTGGGACTGCCGCGAAGGCCAGGCCCTGGCCCTGGAGTTTGTGCAGTCCCAGCCCCGCTGGCGCCTGAGCCTGCAATCCCACAAGTGGCTGGGGGTGCGCTGAGGCGAGTGGGCATCATGGAGTCGGTGCCCTCCACCGAAACCTTGCCCACTGCGATCGCCCTGCTCTCCGGAGGGCTGGATTCCGCCACCGCCGCCGCCCTCGCCCAAGCGGAGGGCTACCGCGTGATCGGCCTCTCCTTCGACTACGGCCAGCGCCACCGGCGCGAGCTGCAGGCCGCCGCGGCCGTCGCCCAGACCCTGGGCCTCGCCGAGCACCAGAGCATTCACGTCAACCTGGCCGCCTGGGGCGGCTCCGCCCTGACCGACACCGCCATGGATGTGCCCAACGAGGGGGTGCAGGAGGGCGTCATCCCCAGCACCTATGTCCCGGGGCGGAACACGGTCTTCATCGCCATCGGCCTGAGCCTGGCGGAAGCGCGCGGGGCCGAGCGGCTGGTCCTGGGGGTCAATGCCGTCGATTACTCCGGCTACCCCGACTGCCGTCCGGATTACCTCGGCGCCTTCCAGACCCTGGCCGACCTGGCCAGCAAAGCCGGCCGCGAGGGCCATGGCACCCAGCTCTGGGCCCCCCTGGTGGAGTGGAGCAAGACCAAGATCGTCGAAGAGGCCCTGCGCTTGGGGGTCCCGATTGATCAAACCTGGAGCTGCTACAGCGGCGGCGAGCAGCCCTGCGGCGTCTGCGACAGCTGCCGCATTCGTGATGCGGCCCTGATCGAGGCCGGGCGCCCCGATCTGGCGAGCCGCTGAGTGATGGCCAGAGCGCCGCTGCCCTGGATCGAACCCGCTGATCTAGCCCGCCACCTCGCCGCCCGTTTTGGACCAGAGGGGCTGATCTGGCTGGATGGGGACGGCAGCGACTTGGGGCGCTGGGCCAGCCTGGCCGCCGACCCGCTCGAGCAGATCGTCTGCCGCGGCCTCCCCGGGGAAAGCGAAAGCCGCGATCCGTTTGCGGCCTTGCGGGAGCTCGGGGAAGGGCACTGGTGCGGCTGGCTGAGCTACGAGGCGGCGGCCTGGGTGGAACCCGCGGCGCACTGGAAGCCCGATGCGATGGCGACCCTCTGGATGGCGCGCCACGACCCCATCTTTCGCTTTGACCTGCAGGAGCGCACCCTCTGGCTGGAGGGAGTCGATCCAGGGCGCCTCGAAGCCATGGCCACCTGGGCCTCAGGACTGGCAACCAGCGGCCCCGGCCCAGCGGCTGCGGCGGCCATTGCGGACTGGCACTGGCGAACCACCCCAGAGCAGTTCAGCGATGGGGTCCAGCAGATCCGTGAACGGATCGCCAGCGGAGACATCTTTCAGGCCAACCTCACCGCCTGCTGCTCCACTGAGCTGCCCGCTCCCGCCGACCCGCTGCAGCTGTTTGAGCGGCTGCGGCGGCGCTGCCCCGCCCCCTTCGCCGGCCTGGTCGTGGCCCCTGGAGAAGCGGTGATCTCCGCCTCGCCGGAACGCTTTCTGCAGGTCAGCCCCAGCGGCCTGGTGGAGACCAGGCCGATCAAAGGCACCCGGCCGCGGAGATCCGATCCGGAGCAGGACGCCGACCAGGCGGCGGACTTGGTCTGCAGCAGCAAAGACCGCGCCGAGAACGTGATGATCGTGGACCTGCTGCGCAACGACCTGGGCCGGGTCTGCCAAAGCGGCTCGATCCAAGTCCCGCAACTGGTGGGACTGGAGAGTTACGCGCAGGTCCACCACCTCACCTCTGTGGTGACCGGGCAACTGAAAGCCGGAGCCGACTGGGTGGACCTGCTCGAGGCCTGCTGGCCGGGGGGCTCGATCACAGGGGCGCCCAAGTTGCGGGCCTGCCAGCGCATCGCTGAACTCGAGCCCGTGGCCCGCGGGCCCTACTGCGGCTCCTTGCTGCGGCGGGATTGGGATGGCAGCTTCGACAGCAGCATCTTGATCCGCACCGTGCTGCAACACGGCACCACCCTGCGCTGCCATGCGGGCTGCGGCATCGTGGCCGACTCCGATCCCAAAGCTGAAGCCGAGGAGCTGGGTTGGAAGCTGAACCCGCTGCTGGAGGCCCTGGCATGACAGGCCACAGCCTGGTCTGGAGCGATGGGCGCTGGGGCGAAGCCAACGCCCTACAACTCCCCCTGAACGACCGCGGCCTGCTGCTCGCCGATGGCCTGTTCGAAACGGTGCTGGTGCTGGACGGACGTGCCCGTCTGCTGGAGCCCCACCTTGAGCGCTGGCGCAGTAGTGCGGCGCTGCTGGGCCTGCCCGAACCGCCCCAAACGGCCGTGGTCCAACCACTGGTGGAGGAAGCGATTGCGCGTTGCAACCTGCCTGCAGGCCAGGGCGCCCTGCGGCTGAACTGGAGTGCCGGCAGCGGCGGCCGCGGTCTGGATCGCCCAGACGCCCTGGATCCGCGCTTCTGGCTGCAGCTCAGCGCCCACACCCCGACGTTTGCGCCGGTTCAGGTCATCGTCAGTCGCCATGAGCGGCGCAATGGCTCCAGCCGCCTGAGCCATTGCAAGACCTTTGCCTACGGGCAGGCGGTGCAAGCCCGCCGCGAGGCCCGCGGCGCCGGAGCCGAAGACGCCCTACTGCTGAGCACCAGCGGTGAACTCTGCTGCGGGACCGCCGCCAACCTGCTGGTGCAGCGCCAAGGGCAATGGCTCACGCCAGCGCTCAGCAGCGGCTGCCTCCCCGGGATCATGCGGGGGCAACTGCTGGAGCGTGGCCTAGCCACAGAAGCAGAGCTGGATGCCACACCCCAAGACGGCGACCGTTGGCTGCTGATCAACAGCCTGAGCTGCAGGCCCATCACCAGCGTGGATGGAGCCGCTCTGACTCCCCTCAGCTTGGAGGAGGTCAGAGCGCTCTTTGATCCACTCCTGGCGGACTGAGCTCAG
>NZ_JAFMNJ010000033.1:0-16938 GCF_017859255.1 Vulcanococcus sp. DEBay_Sum29NL08_54 | reverse complement strand
AGCAAGGCCATGTCCTTACTGGTGCTTATTTCACTAAAGCGTCTAGAGGCGAAAAACAGAAGCCTTACCCCAATAACGCACAAGACCCAAAACAATCAGCTTGAATAATTCGACCAAGCATTGATCAAGAATCCACCTCTTATTTCCGCCTTACCCGTCGGCTGAAGGTCACGGGAGCTCAAGCAGCGTCTCCTGACCCATCACCCGGAGGGCCACCGCCCCCAAGGCACCGTCCAGGCGAGCCCTGAACACCTCGGCATCTCCCGCCGGCAGCTGATCGAGCACCACCCGGTTCTGGGCAGTACCCGCAGCCAAGCGTCCATCGATGCCGTAGGCCGGGCCGCAGCGCATCACCACCTGCCCCTGCCAGATCCCGCTGGGCGGGTCTCCCACGCTGTAGGTGATCACGCCGGCGGTTGTCGTCAACTGGAGCACCGGCTCCCGCCCGGCCAAAGAGCAGAGGCTGCGCTGGGGGTCGGGCTCCGCTGAGACCGCGCTGGCCTCCAAGGCATCGCTTTCGATCAAGGACAACAGGCGCCGCTGTTCACTGCGCTGGCGCAGCTGCTGGCCAAAGCGCTGGGTGCGCTGACCATCAGCCATCAGTGCCTGCAGAGCTGCTGCACTGAAGATCAAGCCCAAGCTCAAGGCCAACAAGAGCTCCAGCAACGAGAAGCCCGCTTGCCCCCTAACTGGCTTCACAGCGACCCGATCGCATCTGACCCAAGCGGGTGATACCCAACGGCAGGCTCATCACCAAACAGCGCTGGCCTGTGTGGGCACCTGCGCTGAGGACCGCCGTTCCCCCATCGAGCACCAGACCGTTGGCCGTGAAGCGCAACAGCTCAGGAAAGTTGTGGGCAATCCTCACGCCCTGGGGCAGCTCCAGCGGCACCGTCATGCAGGGCGGCAAGGTCCCCGTCTGGGGTGTTTGCCAGCCAGCCGCGCTCAAGTGCAGACCGCAGGGTTCCCCGCGGCGCTGGGCCTCTCGCCGTGCCCGCTGGAGCCCTTGATCCAGCAACCGCGTGGCGTGCTCCAAGCGTTGATCCGCCAGAGCCTGGGATCCCTGAGTCAGACCAACGCTGCCCATCAGGCCCAGCAGAGACAGCCCCAGCAGCAACTCCGTCAGCGTCATCAGGCCAGCTCCTCCTGCGTGCAGAGTCCCAGCCCTGCTGCGGTCACCAGGCGTTCGCGCAACACCGTCGACCCATCAGCGCTGCTCCAACGCACCCAGAGCCCCGGTTCAGAGGTGCTCAGTTCCAGCACACGACGAAGACCAGGAGCCGTGGGCTGATCCTTGGCGACCGTCTCAAGGAAGCGCTGGTCTCCATCGCTGCAGGAGCGAGGCGGCAAGGAGCGCCAGTGCTTGATCAAGCGCAAACGATCACGCTCAATCTCCTGGATCAACGTGGCCCGCTGGGCGTTGCTCTGCTGCTGGCTTGCGCCGCGGCCCCAGAGCTGCAGACCCGCCGCCAAGGCCCCACTCCAAATCACGCAGGAGAGCATCACTTCAAGCAGCGGCATCTACTTGCGCTCCTTCAATCCCGAGGGGCTCCAAAGGAAGCGGCGCTGCAGACCTCCGTCCTGACGCTGCAGCCAAAACTCACCGCCGCCCGCAGCCGACGGTTGCCAATCCTTCAGCACAGCCGAGGTGGGGGGAGGCGATGCGCCACAGCCAGCTGAGCTCCAGCTGCTAGCCGGATACTCACGCAGACAGCTCCAGGGGCCCTGCAATCGCTGAGCCCACTGCTGAGCAGCCGAGGCCAGCTCATCGACGGCCTGAATCTGCTGAAGCTCCAACTGCAACTGCTGGCGTGACCCAAGCGCCATCGCCAACGCTGAACTCGCCGAGAGCAAAACAGCCAGGGCGCCAATCAACGCCAGGGGCAGGGCAAAGCCCTGGTCTTGGCTTGTCCTCACGGGATCACCTCAAACCAACGGTCTGAGGATTCCCCGATTCAGCCGTTCATCGCCGCGGCCTGGAGGCAGGCCGGCAGGAAGATCCACCAGCTCAGCACCGAGCGGCACTGCTCCGGCTTCTCGCAGGGCAGCGACGAGCAGCGCACGATCGGCGGGCCGCTGAGGTTGAAGGCCATCGGCACCGGCAGTTGCTTCAGGATCCCCATCGCCGAGATCGTGCCGGACTTGGCGTTCTCGAGGATCGCGTAGCGCAGGCCTTCGATCCCGACCGTGCCGCTGGCCTTCAGGGGTTTGTAGGCCTGGGTCTGCTGGATCAAAAAGGCCTCGCCGGCCTTGGAATTGAGGAAGCGCGAAAGGGCCAGGTAGTCCACGCTGTAGGGCTTGGCCAGGGCCATCCGCAGATCCTTCTCCGGCCAGCCGGAGTGGATCACCAGCTGCATCAGCCGTTGGTCGCTGAAGCTGCCCTCGTTGATGAACTGCTCGAGCGCCGCGTAGGGAATGCTCCAGACATCGGCTCCCGTCGTGAGCTGTAGGGCGGGATACGGCTCCTGAGGAGCCGCCATCGCTGGAGCCAGAGCCGCCGGTGCAGCCAGCAGGGCCGCCAGTGCCAACACGCGCCGCATCACTGGTTGAGCTTCAGCACGGCCATGAAGGCCTCCTGGGGCACCTCGACCTTGCCCATCGCCTTCATCCGCTTTTTGCCCTTGGCCTGCTTCTGCAGCAGTTTCTTCTTACGGGAGATGTCGCCGCCGTAGCACTTGGCGAGCACGTCCTTGCGCATCGCACTGATGCTCTCCGACGCAATCACGCGGCTACCGATCGAGGCCTGGATCGGGATCTTGAACTGCTGGCGGGGGATCAACTCCTTGAGCTTCTCCACCAGGCCCTTACCCACGTTGTAGGCCTTGTCCCGGTGCACGATCGTCGTCAGGGGGTCGGCCCGCTCGGCATTGATCAGGACATCCAGGCGCACCAGATCGTTCTTGCGGTAGCCGATGAGGGAGTACTCCATCGAGGCGTAGCCCTTGGTGCGCGACTTCATCTGATCGAAGAAGTCCGTCACCACCTCCGCCAGGGGCATCTCGTAGTGCAGGGTCACCCGCTCGGTGGTGATGAACTTCATGTCGATGAACTCACCGCGGCGCTCCTGGCAGAGCTCCATCAAGGTGCCGTTGTAGGTGTTCGGCGTGTAGATCTCGAGCTTCACGTAGGGCTCTTCGATCGATTCGCGCTTCTGGGGATCCGGCAGCGTCGCGGGGTTGTCGACCATCAAGGTCTGCCCGTCGAGCATGTTCACCTGATAGATCACCGATGGGGCGGTGACGATCAGATCGAGGTTGTACTCGCGCTCCAGACGCTCCTGGACGATCTCCATGTGCAGGAGACCCAGGAAGCCGCAGCGGAAGCCAAAGCCCATCGCGCTGCTGGTCTCGGGCTCGTACTTCAGGGCCGCATCACTCAGCTGCAGCTTGTCCAGGGCCTCGCGCAGATCCGGGTACTGGTCGGCGTCGGTCGGGAACAGGCCGCAGAACACCATCGGCTTGGCCTCGGTGTAACCCGGCAGCGGCGCCTCGGCGGGGTTGTTCACCAAGGTGATCGTGTCGCCCACGCGGGCATCGGCCACGGCCTTGATCGAAGCCGCCAGGTAACCCACCTCACCGGCCTGCAGGCTGTCGACCTTGCGCTGGTCGGGGGCCATCACCCCCACCTCATCGAGTTCGTAGGTCTTCTTGCTGGCCATCAGCAGCACCTTGTCCTTGGTGCTGATCGAGCCGGAGATCACCCGGAAGTAGACGATCACCCCGCGGTAGGGGTCGTAATAGGAGTCGAAGATCAGCGCCCGCAGGGGCTCCTTCACCCGATCCGGCGGCGGCGGAACGCGGTCCACCACGGCCTGCAGGATCTCGGGAACCCCCAGGCCACTCTTGGCTGAGCAGGGGATCGCCCCGGTGCAGTCCAGGCCGATGATTGCCTCGATCTCTTCGCTGATCCGATCGGGGTCGGCACCGGGCAGGTCGATCTTGTTGAGGACCGGGATGATCTCCAGGTCGTTCTCCAGGGCCAGATAGACGTTGGCCAGGGTCTGCGCCTCGACGCCCTGGCTGGCGTCCACCACCAGCAGCGCCCCCTCGCAGGCCTGCAGGGAGCGGCTCACCTCATAGGAGAAGTCAACGTGACCGGGGGTGTCGATCAGGTTGAGGATGTAGGTCTCGCCGTCGGCCGCCTTGTACTCCATGCGCGCGGCCTGGAGCTTGATCGTGATCCCGCGCTCGCGCTCCAGTTCCATGTTGTCCAGGAACTGCTCCTGCATGTCCCGGACAGCCACCGTGCCGGTGTCCTGCAGCAGTCGATCGGCCAGGGTCGACTTGCCGTGGTCGATGTGGGCAATGATGCAGAAATTGCGGATCCGTGAAGCGGGGACGTCGGTCATGCGCTGGTGGAAGTCCCGGCTCGGACGGCCCTGATCCTAGGCAGCGGTCCCGCGTTCCTAAGCTCGGCGCAACTCCGTCTCAGCGCGATGAGCACCGAAACCCCAGCCGCAGCAGCCACCGAAAACGCCGATCCCCGCGCCCTCACGATTGAGAACGTGGAGCGCACCCTCGATGAGCTGCGTCCTTATCTGATGGCCGACGGCGGCAACGTGGAAGTGGTGGAAATCGACGGTCCGATCGTCAAGGTGCGTCTGCAGGGCGCCTGCGGCTCCTGCCCCAGCAGCACCATGACCCTGAAGATGGGCATCGAGCGCAAGCTGCGCGAGGCCATTCCCGAAGTCAGCGAAGTCGTTCAGGTCCTCTGAGGCCCGGCCCCTAGGCTCAAGCCCACCTCTGAACCCTGGGCCCGTGCTGGATCAGCGCCTGCTGCGCGACAACCCTGAGCTCATCACCGAGCAGCTGGGACGCCGCGGCATGAAGCTCGATCTCACGGGCCTGCAGCTGATGGCGCGCCAGGAGCGCGATCTCGAAGAAAAACGCAGCAACCTCCAGGCCGAAGGCAACCGCATCGGCAAGGAGGTGGGCCTGAAGATCAAGGGCGGCGCCGCCCCGGGCAGCCCCGAGGTGCAGGCCCTGCGCGATGAGGGCAACCGGATCAAGCAACAGGTCGCGGTCCTCGAGGAGGAAGAGAAGACCCTCGAGGCCAAGCTGCGCGAGGAGCTGCTGACCCTGCCCAACCTGCCCTCGGCCGAGGCCCCCGACGGCAAGGACGAGAACGACAACGTCGAGATCAAGACCTGGGGCAGCCCCCGGGCCAAGGAGGACTGGCTCGAGGAGCACTGGCAGATCGCCGAGCGCCTGGGGCTGTTTGAGACCGAGCGCTCCGTGCGCATCGCCCAGAGCCGCTTTGTGACCCTGATGGGTCTGGGTGCCCGGCTCGAGCGCTCCCTGATCAACTTCATGCTGGACCTGCACGGCGGCAAGGGCTACCGCGAGGTCCTGCCGCCGATCCTGGTCAACAGCGCCAGCCTCACCGGCTCAGGCCAGCTGCCGAAGTTCGCCGAGGAGAGCTTCCGCTGCGCCGAGGACGACCTCTGGCTGACCCCCACCGCCGAGGTGCCCGTCACCTCCCTGCACCGCGGCGAGGTCATTCCCGCCGATCAGCTGCCGCTGAAGTACGTCGCCTACACCCCCTGCTTCCGCCGCGAGGCCGGCAGCTATGGCCGGGACACCCGCGGCCTGATCCGCCTGCACCAGTTCAACAAGGTGGAGCTCTACTGGTTCTGCCACCCGGAGCACTCCGCGGACGCCCACCAACAGATCACCGCGGATGCCGAGGCGGTGCTCGAAGCCCTGGAGCTGCCCTACCGCAAGATCGAGCTCTGCACCGGCGACATGGGCTTCTCCGCCACCCGCACCTACGACCTCGAGGTCTGGCTACCGGGGGCCGGTGCCTACCGCGAGATCTCCAGCTGCTCGGTCTGCGGCGACTTCCAGGCCCGCCGCTCCGCCATCCGTTGCAAAGAGGGCAAGACCACCCAACTGCTGCACACCCTCAACGGCAGTGGCCTGGCCGTCGGCCGCACCATGGCTGCCCTGCTGGAGAACGGTCAGCAGATCGACGGTTCGATCAAGCTCCCCGCCGCCCTGGTGCCCTACTTCGGCTCGGACACCATTCCCGCGGCCTAGGCGCTCAGGCCCAGCAGCCCATTGCTGCGTTGACGGATCTGGGCCAGGCGCTCGGCGCTGGCCCCCAGCTCCTCACCCCAGGAGGGGATCAGGGCCTTGAGCTTCTGCTGCCAGGCCTCACTGGCGAAGCGCTCGCCCATGCAGCGCTGCAGCACCTCCAGCATCGTGTCCACCGCCGTCGAGGCCCCGGGGGAAGCGCCCAACAGGGCCGCCAGGGAGCCATCGGCACTGCTCACCACCTCGGTGCCCATCTGCAGGCTGCCGCGGCCATTCACCTGCTTGATGATCTGCACCCGCTGGCCGGCCACCGCCAGCTCCCAGTCATTGGCGTTGACCTGCGGCAGGAAGTCCCGCAGGCTGTCGATCCGCTGCTTCGGGCGCTGGATCACCTGACCCACCAGGTAGCGCACCAAATCAAAGTTCTTGGCCCCCACCTGCAGGGTCGGCAGCAGGTTGTAGGGCTTGATCGAGCGGCCCAGATCCCAGAGGGATCCCTGCCTCAAAAAGCGAGTACTGAACCCGGCGTAGGGACCAAAGAGCAGCGCCCGCTTGCCCTCGATCCAGCGGGTGTCCAGGTGGGGGACGGACATCGGCGGAGCCCCCACGGCGGCCTTGCCATAGACCTTGGCGTTGTGGCCCTCAATCACCGCCGGGTTGCGGCAGACCAGCCACTGGCCGCTGACCGGGAAAGCGCCGTAGACCCGCGCCTCGGGAATCCCGGAGCGCTGCAGCAGCGGCAGGCTGCCGCCCCCGGCCCCCAAAAAGACAAACGGTGCCTCCAGCTCGCCTGCGCTGGTCTGCACGCGCCAACCGGCCCCGCCCCGCTCGAGCCCCAGCACCTGCTGCCCCAGGCGCAGGTCCACACCCTTCAGCAGCGCCCGGGTCAGGGAGCCGAAGTTCACATCCGTGCCGCGGGTCACCCGGGTGGCGGCCAGGGGTTGATCCAGGCGGCGGCCGGCCATCACCAAGGGCATCCATTCCCTTAATTGCTCGGGGTCGCTGCTCCAGGCCATGTCGGCGAACTGGGGCGAGCCCTGCAGGGCCTCAAAGCGGCGGCGCAGGTAATCGACATTGGCCTGCCCCCAGACAAAGCTCAGGTGGGGCACGGCGCGAATGAACCCCGCGGGATCGCTGAGCTGCTGGCCCTCCACCAGGGAACTCCAGAACTCCAGGCTGCGTTCAAAGGAGGCGTTGATCGCTAGAGCCTTGCCGGTGGGGACCGAGCCGTCGGCGGCCTCTGGGGTGTAGTTGAGCTCGCAGTTGGCGGCGTGGCCGGTGCCGGCGTTGTTCATCGGCCCGCTGCTCTCGCGCCCCAGCTGCGGGAGCCGCTCCAGCACCACCACCTTCAGGCTGGGATCGAGCTGCCGAAGCAGGTTCGCCAGGGTGGCGCCCATGATTCCGGCGCCCACCAGGAGGGCATCACAGCGTTCACTCATGGAGCCGGAGTCGGGCGGGGCGCACTAACAACCAACGCTATGGCCGTGCCTTCCCCCCACAATGGACGGACTTTGGATCTGCAGAGATGGGCGTCCTGACGGCTCTGGCGATCCTGGCCGGCCTGATCGTGGTGCATGAGGCGGGGCACTTCTTTGCCGCCACCTGGCAGGGGATCCGCGTCAGCGGCTTCTCCGTCGGCTTTGGCCCGGTGCTGCTGCAGAAGCAGCGGCGGGGGGTGCAGTTCGCCCTGCGGGCCATTCCCCTGGGGGGCTTTGTCTCCTTCCCCGATGACGACGAAGACAGCAGCATCCCCTCGGATGACCCCGATCTGCTGACCAACCGCCCCCTGCCCCAGCGGGCCCTGGTGATCGCCGCTGGCGTGATCGCCAACCTGCTCTTGGCCTGGGCGGTGCTGATGGCCCAGGGGGCCTTCGTGGGCATCCCCGCTGGCTTCAGCGCTACGCCCGGCGTGCTGGTCTCGGGCGTGCAGCAGGGCCAGGCCGCTGCCGCCTCGGGCCTGAAGGCCGGCGATCGGATCCTGGCGGTGGACGGCCGCGACCTGGGCGGCGGCCAGAGCGCCGTCAGCCAACTGGTCGAGCTGGTCAAGGGCGCCCCCGATCAAACCCTGCGCCTGCAGGCCGAGCGCCAGGGCCAAGCCCTGGAACTGCAGCTGACCCCCGCTGATTTGAGCGGCATCGGCCGCATCGGCGCCCAACTGCAACCCAGCGGCACCGAGGCCTTCCGCCGCCCCCGCAGCCCGATCGAGGTCATCCAGCAGGCCAACCACGATGTCGCCCTGCTCACCAAGCGGACGGTGGATGGCTTCATCACCCTCGTGACCCACTTCGGTGAGACCGCAGGGCAGGTCTCCGGTCCGGTGAAGATCGTCGAGATGGGCGCCTCCCTGGCCAAACAGGGCGGCAGCAGCCTCTTCCTCTACACCGCCTTGATCTCGATCAACCTGGCGGTGCTCAATGCCCTGCCGCTGCCGATGCTCGATGGCGGGCAGTTCGTCCTGCTGCTGCTGGAGGGTCTGCGCCGCAAGCCCCTGCCCGAGAAGTTCCAGATGGCCTTCATGCAGTCGGGCTTTGTCCTGCTGGTGGGCCTCAGCGTGGTGCTGATCGTCAAGGACACCAGCCAGCTGGCGGCGGTCCAACAGCTGCTGGGACGCTAAGAGGTAGGCTTTCTGGTCACTGCTTACGAGATCCAGGCCGCATGGCGAAGAAGTCGATGATTGCGCGCGACGTCAAGCGCCAAAAGCTTGTTGATCGCTACGCCGCCAAGCGCGCAGCTCTGATGGCCGCCTTCGAAGCCGCTGGCGATCCGATGGAGCGCCTGGAGATCCACCGCAAGATCCAGAACCTGCCCCGCAACAGCGCTCGCGTGCGTCTGCGCAACCGCTGCTGGGCCACCGGCAAGCCCCGTGGTGTGTACCGCGACTTCGGCCTGTGCCGCAACCAGCTGCGTGAGCGCGCCCACAAAGGCGAACTGCCCGGCGTGGTCAAGTCCTCCTGGTGAGTCTCTCGATCGCTTGATCGACCGTCAGGGCGCCGAAAGGCGCCTTTTTTGTTGCTTGCCTGCGTTGTGGCATTCCGAAAGAGATTGCGCCTGTTTTTCGCAAGCCTTTGGGCTCAGATGCAAGAATTGCTCTTGACAACAAACAAGACATAAGCCCACGTGCAAGGTCACACTCAGTCGGTCTCCTTCGATGGTCGGGAGATCCGACTGACCACAGGTCGGTTCGCCCCGCAGGCCGGGGGTTCCGTCATGGTCGAATGCGGAGATACCTCTGTTCTCGTCACTGCCACCCGCTCCGGCGGCCGTGAGGGCATCGATTTTCTGCCGCTGATTTGCGATTACGAGGAGCGTCTCTACGCCGCTGGTCGTATCCCCGGCAGCTTCATGCGCCGCGAGAGCCGTCCCCCCGAGCGCGCCACCCTGATCGCGCGTCTCATTGACCGCCCGATGCGCCCGCTGTTCCCCAGCTGGCTGCGGGATGACCTGCAGGTCGTCGCCACCTGCATGTCCCTGGATGAGCGGGTTCCGCCCGATGTCCTGGCGGTGACCGGCGCCTCCCTGGCCACCCTGCTGGCCAAGATCCCCTTCAACGGCCCGATGGCGGCTGTGCGGGTCGGCCTGCTGGGCGATGACTTCATCCTGAACCCCAGCTACCGCGAGATCGAGCGCTCTGAGCTGGATCTGGTGGTCGCCGGCACCCCCCAGGGCGTGATCATGGTCGAGGCGGGCGCCAACCAGCTGCCCGAGCAGGACGTGATCGAGGCGATCGACTTCGGCTACGAGGCCGTCTGCGAACTGATCAAGGTCCAGCAGACCCTGCTCAAGGAGCTCGGCATCGAGCAGGTCATCCCCGAGGCCCAGACCGTCGACGCCACCCTGCCCACCTTCCTGGAGAAGGAATGCAGCAAGGGCATCGGCGATGTCCTCAAGCAGTTCAGCCTGACCAAGGCCGAGCGCGACGAACAGCTCGATGCGATCAAGGCCCAGGCGGCCGAGAAGATCAGCGGCCTCAAGGACGACGACGCCGTGAAGGTGGCCGTCAGCAGCAACGGCAAGGCCCTGGGCAACAACTACAAGGCGCTCACCAAGAAGCTGATGCGCGCCCAGATCGTCAATGACGGCAAGCGCGTCGACGGCCGCAACCTCGATGAGGTGCGTCCGATCAGCGCCGCCGCCGGTGTGCTGCCCAAGCGCGTGCACGGCTCCGGTCTGTTCCAGCGCGGCATGACCCAGGTGCTCTCCTGCGCCACCCTCGGCACCCCGAGCGACGCCCAGGAGATGGACGACCTGAACCCGTCCAACGAGAAGACCTACCTCCACCACTACAACTTCCCCCCCTACTCCGTCGGCGAGACCCGCCCGATGCGCAGCCCCGGCCGCCGCGAGATCGGCCACGGCGCCCTGGCGGAGCGGGCCCTGATCCCCGTCCTCCCCAGCAAGGAGAGCTTCCCCTACGTGCTTCGCGTGGTGTCGGAATGCCTGAGCTCCAACGGCTCCACCTCCATGGGTTCGGTCTGCGGCAGCACCCTGGCCCTGATGGATGCCGGCGTGCCCCTGAAGGCCCCCGTGAGTGGCGCCGCCATGGGCCTGATCAAGGAGGGCTCTGAGGTCCGGATCCTCACCGATATCCAAGGCATCGAGGACTTCCTCGGCGACATGGACTTCAAGGTGGCCGGCACCGAGAAGGGCATCACCGCCCTGCAGATGGACATGAAGATCACCGGTCTCGAAGTGAAGACCGTGGCTGAGGCGATCAACCAGGCCCGTCCGGCCCGTCTGCACATCCTCGAGAAGATGCTTGCGGCGATCGACAAGCCCCGCGATGTCCTGAGCCCCCACGCCCCTCGCCTGCTCAGCTTCCGGATCGACCCCGAGCTGATCGGCACCGTGATCGGCCCCGGCGGCCGCACGATCAAGGGCATCACCGAGCGCACCAACACCAAGATCGACATCGAGGACGGCGGCATCGTCACGATCGCCAGCCACGACGGTGCAGCCGCTGAGGAAGCGCAGCGCATCATCGAGGGCCTCACCCGTCGCGTCTCGGAAGGCGAGGTCTTCAGCGGTGCCGTCACCCGGGTCATCCCGATCGGCGCCTTCGTCGAGATCCTTCCTGGCAAGGAAGGCATGATCCACATCTCCCAACTCAGCGAAGCCCGCGTGGAGAAGGTGGAAGACGTGGTGAAGGTGGGTGACCACGTCACCGTCCGCGTCCGCGAGATCGACAACCGCGGCCGGATCAACCTCACCCTGCGCGGGGTTCCCCAGCAGGACGAGCCCGCCCAGGCCTGATCGAACGAAGCCCCCGCAAGGGGGCTTTTTTTATGGCCTAAACCGCGAAGCCCGGATCAATGCGGGCCATCGCCGCAGCGGCCTTCTCGCAGAGCTCCTGGTGGCTGACGCCATGGCTGGCGATCAGGCAGCCGGCCTGGCGCACATCGCCGGTGTTGTAGCGAAGCGGTGCACCGTCAGCGTGGCTGAAGGCGCCACCGGCCGCCTTGAGCACGGCCTCGGGAGCCGCCATATCCCAGTCCTTCGGGGCGCTCTTGCCCGAGAGCGAGATGTAGACGTCGGTCTCACCCCGCAGGATCGTGGCCACCTTGCCGCCGACGCTGCCGATGGCCTTGGTGTCGCCCAGGGCCAGGGCCTCCAGCAGCTGCTCGAGCCGTTGGTCCCGGTGGTTGCGGCTGGCCACCAGCACCATCTCGGAGAGGGCCTGGCGGGAACTGAGCTGGGCGGGCTGCTGCTCACCGGCGCGGTTCTCCCGCCAGGCGCGGCCCTCGGGCACCAGGCCGAACCAGAGGTCCTCCAGCAGCGGCTGAAGCACCACCCCCAAGACGGCCTCACCGCGGTGGACCAGCGCCAGGTGCACGGCGTACTCGCCGGTGCCCTGCAGGAAATCCTTGGTGCCATCGAGGGGATCCAGGATCCAGAGCCACTCGGCATCCAGGGGTTCCCCGGCGGTCAGTTGCTCCTTGGCGGTCTCCTCGCTCAGCAGGGTCCAACCCGCATCCGGATAGGCCTGGGCCAGGCCATCGAGCAGCCACTGGTTGACCGCCAGATCGGCGGCGCTGACCGGGCCCTCGCCCCCTTCATCGACGCTCAGGGCCTTGGGGAAGCCATAGGGGGGCTGCTCACCGCGGCCATAGGCCAGCAGGATGTCGGCGGCACCCCAGCAGAGCCGGCGCAGATCCGCCAAGAGCTGCTTCTCCTCGATGCCAGGGGGGAAGCAGGCGGCGGCGGGCATCATGGAAGGGCAAAGGAGCATTGTGATGCAGGGCGCTGAACCCGCTGCAGGCGTGCTCTATCTGGTGGGCACCCCGATCGGGAACACCGGCGATCTCTCGCCCCGGGCCAAGACCGTGCTGGCCGGGGCCGATCGCATTGCCTGCGAAGACACCCGCCGCAGCGGCCTGCTGCTGCACAACCTGGGCATCAAGAACCGTCTGGTGAGCTTCCACGAGCACAACCAGGCCACCCGAATCCCGGAGCTGCTCGAGGCCCTGGAGAACGGGGAAGCGATCGCCGTGATCAGCGATGCCGGGCTCCCGGGCATCTCCGATCCCGGCGAGGAGCTGGTGAGCGCCGCCCGCGGCCAGGGGCGAACGGTGATCTGTGTGCCCGGGCCCTGCGCCGCCACGACTGCCCTGGTGAGCAGTGGTCTGCCCTGCGGGCGGTTCTGCTTTGAGGGCTTCCTTCCCCCCAAGGCCACCGCGCGCCGCGCCCGCCTGCAGGCCCTGGCCCAAGAGGAGCGGACCCTGGTCTTCTACGAAGCACCCCACCGCCTGCTGGCGCTGCTGGAGGACCTGCTCGAGCTCCTCGGGGACCGGCCGATCGCCGTCACCCGGGAGCTGACCAAGCGCCATGAGCAGCAGGTCGGCCCCAACCTGAGCGCGGCCCTGGCGCACTTCCGCCAGCACCCGCCCCAGGGGGAATTCACCCTGGTCCTGGGCGGCGCCGAGACCAAAGCCAGCGAGCGACCCAGCGATGAGACGCTGCGTGAGCAGCTGCAGGCCCTAGTGAGCGGCGGGCTCAGCCGCAACGATGCCGCTCGCCAACTGGCCCGCAGCACGGGCATCGCCAAACGCGAGCTCTACGCTTTGCTGCATCAAGACGACGACACCCCCTGATGCTGCTGCGCCTGCGCCTGCTTCTGGCCAGCCTCGGCGGTGGGGTGCTGCTGTTGTTGATCCTTTGTCTGGGCGCCCAGAACCTCGATCAACGCACCCGCCTGAACCTGGGATTTGGCCGCACGGCGGAACTCCCCACGGGCTTTCTCCTGGGGGTCTCCCTGGTGATCGGGGTGATCAGCGGCGGCGCAGCAACGGCCCTGCTGCTGCCGGGCAGTGATCAGGCTTCCGGCAGGGAGTAGAGCAGACCGCCTTCCACCACCAGGCGGGTGATGCCCTGGGCCACCAGATAGGAGGAGCGCCGCTGCAGCACATCGCTGTCGGGCACCTTGATCACCCGCTGGCTGCGGCCGCACTGGCGCTTGGCCTGGCGGGGATTGGTGAACAGCATCAGGGCCTGACGCGCCTGCTCGGCTTCCGGCAGGGAACCGAGCTCGGGGAATTCGTTGAGGGGCTTGGCCTGCAGCTCCACCACCTTGTCCACCAGCATGTAGACGCTGCTGGGCAGCAATCCGGGAAGCAGGGGGATCGGATCGATCAGCTCCGCCGCTGGAACGCCGCCGAGGGGTGCAACCTCCAGAGCGTCATCGCCGTCCTCGAAGTTCTCCTCATCGCCGTCATCGCCGAAGTCATCGGCGTCATCGATCGCTAAGACGCCCGGATCCTCCTCGTCGTCTGAGGACTCTTCCGGCTCGCTGGTCGTGAGCTCGGGCTCAGGAGCTGGAGCTTCAACAACGGCTGCGGGCTTGGCAGACGAGCGGCTGCGGGATTGCTTCTTGAGCTCAGCGAGCTCCTCGGCATCGATCCCAGCCTTCAGCACCCGGCTGACGGTGTTGGGGCTGCAGCCGTAGCTCGCCGCCAGGGCCTGGGCGGTTTCGCCCTGGCGGTAGCGAGCAACCAGCTCCTCTTTTTGGCCTTCAGTCAGCCGTGGAGCGGGCATGTGGACATCGTTCTCCAGCACACCACCATAGAAGCCTTGGCTCAGCTGGCACAATGCGTCAGATCCAAGCTCCCTTAGCTCAGCTGGATAGAGCAGCTGCCTTCTAAGCAGCCGGTCGTTGGTTCGAATCCAACAGGGGGCGTTTAGAGCTCGTACTCCTCTTCAAAACGCGCCATCAGGCCGTTGTAGAGCGCGAGGGTGCCTTCGGTTTCCTCGCAGAAGCCCTTGACCCGGTAGGCCTCGATCAGGTGGGAGAGCGAGGCGTGCACCTGGGCGAAGGCCTGGGCGAATTCGTTCTGAATATCTTCGTCGCGGATATCTCGGATCTTGGCGGTCATCAACTCAACCTTCCTCTGAGCGACGACCATCGCGGCCTCCATCTCTTTGTTGAGTTTCCGGCGCTTCGCCATCAATCCCGCTCTGGTTGAGCCCCACATCTACACCAGGGGGCGCTAGCGGTAGGGGATGCAATCGAATCCGCGAGAGGTCTTGCCATCACTGGGTGCTGCCGCCACCCAACGGTGTCCCGTTGCAATGCAGGCCTTCAGGGTCGGCATCGGGACCTTGGTCACGGCCACGTCCTTGGGGCCGACCTTGTGGGGCTCAAAGGTGGAGCGCACCAACCAGGCCTCGTAGGCCATCGCCGCCGGCGCAGAGGCCCAGAGCAGACAGCCCAGCAGGAGACGCTTCACGGCGATGCAAGTGCTGGGCGCACCCTGCCATAGACGCCCCTGGGTTACAAACGAGCGGCGCTGATCCAATCGGCTCGGGGGTCACTGCTGCGCGCTGCCCGCAGCTGCTCCAGCAACTGCCGCTCCTGGTCGCTGTAGCGCGCCGGTTGCTTCAGGCTGAGGCTCAGCAGCAGGTCACCGCGACCTCCCTTGACCGGCCAGCCCTTGCCCTTGAGCCGCAGGCTCCGGCCGACGGCCATCGCCGGGGGCACCGTCACCGTCGCTTCTCCATCGGGCGTGGCCACGCGCACCTCACCGCCCAGGGCCAGCTCATCGAGGCTCAGGGGAAGATCCGCCTTGAGCTGGTCTCCGTCGAGGGTCCAGACCGGATGGTCCTGAACCTGAAGGGTGAGATAAAGGTCGCCGCGGCGGCCAGTTCCAGGCTGAAGGTTCCCCTTGCCTTTGAGGCGCAGGCGACTGCCGGGCTTCACACCGGCGGGAATGCGCACCTGAACGCGCTCGTCATTAACCGCCAGGGTGCGCTCGCAGCCGCGGAAGGCCTCCGAGAAGGTCAGGTTGATGCTGGCCTCGGCATCGAGGTTCACCGGCGCCGCCTGACGGCCCGGGGCACCGGCAAAGCCACCGCTGCCAAAGCCGCCGGGGAAGCCTGAGCCAAACCCGCCAAAGCCGCCGGGGGCGCCACCAAAACCACCACCCTGGAATCCGCCAGCCCCACCGCCGGGCCCGCCAAAGCGGCCGAGCAGGTCATTGACGAAGTCATCGAAATTGCCGTAGCGGCCGAAATCGACATCGACACCGCCAGGGCCAGGGCCAGCGCCGGCTTGACTCCAGTACTGCCCGAATTGCTCGTAGCGGCGACGCTTATCGGGGTCAGAGAGCACCTCATAGGCCTCACTGACTTCCTTGAATTTCGCCTCAGCGCCCTTATCCCCGGGATTCACATCCGGGTGGTACTGGCGCGCCAACTTGCGAAAGGCCTTCTTGATCGCGTCCGCATCAGCGCCACGCTCAACGCCCAGAACCTTGAAATAGTCGCGGTAACCGTTGGCGCTCATCGCAGCAGCTGGGAAGGACCGATCAACGGCCCCCTCAGTGTCCCAGCAGCGGGGTGGATTGAGCGAGGGGGAAAACAGGCGGAAGGCCGAACGCGTGACCAGCTCCGCCATCGCCCTTAGGGTGCGGCCACCTGTTGTTCAAGCGCCATGGCTGGCCCCCGCAGCGTCCAAGTCCTGGGACGCCTGGCCCTGAGCCTGGGGCTGCTGATCAGCACACCGGCACTTCTACCCGCGGCGCATGCCGCCGAAGAGCAGCCCGCGGCCGCTCGCCCCTCCACGGCTCGGCAACAACAGTTGGCCAAACACCTCAAGGCCCAGGGGTTTGTGGTCTATGGAGCCTGGTGGTGCCCCCACTGCAACACCCAAAAAGAACTCTTCGGCGCGGAGGCCATCGAGCTCCTGCCCTACGTGGAGTGCGACAAAGAAGAGGAGGGCCGCAAGCGCTGCATGGCCGCCAAGGTCCGCGCCTATCCGACCTGGGACTACCAGGGCGAGCGGCGTGAAGGGGTGATGTCCCTGGAGGAACTGGAGGTCTGGAGCAGCTTCTCGGGCGCTCAGTCCGAGTCGGCCACCCCAAAACAGTGAATCAGGGCATCACCCCAGGTGTTCACCCGTTGAAGCTGAGCGTCATCGGCTTGGGATAGCGCCTCGCCATGGGCCCTGAGCACCGCCGGTTTGCTCAGGCTGAAGCCATGGCTCTGGGCGATCGTGAGGATGTCATCCACACCCGTCGCGGCGTGGATGCGGTCGCGAATGGCCTGGTTGTTCCCCACCTTGGACAGGAACGCTTTGAGATCAGCGGCAGACACGCAGCGCAGCGCGAGATTCCTCTCCATGCTGAGTACGACGCCCTGATTTGGCTGCATCGGCCCATGAAATTGCACGTCGCCAATGCGGTCGCGGTCTCCCTGCTCTCGACGGCCGTCTTGGTGCTGGCCTTCAAGGACAACCAGTGCACGACTCCCGCCCCAGCCACAGCTCCTCAAGCGGCGACGAGTCCCGCACCACGGCCAGCCGTCAACGCCCCAGCCCCCCAGAGACCCCGCGCTCAGCGGGAGCTGGGGAAGTTTTGACAACAACAAAGCCGGCACCCAAGGGCACCGGCTTCGAGCAATGGATTCGGTCGGA